>JBDSHB010000223.1:0-2840 GCA_039918695.1 Nitrospirales bacterium
AGGAGCAATCAAAATGGAACAACTCACCAAGCCATCTCTATATCACGTGGCATTGAAAAAATGTCAGGATATCGCCACGGGAACAATGGCATTCTATTTTGATCGACCGCCTGGATTCAAATTCACAGCCGGTCAGTTTATCGATCTGTCAGTACCTAATATTTTAAAATCCGATCCAGAGGGCCCTACACGAGCTTTGACCCTTGCCAGCGCTCCTTCCGAACAACAGCTCATGGTCGCCACCCGTCTTCGGGACACAGCCTTTAAACGCATGTTGACAGAAATGCCTATTGGGACGACCCTTAATCTTGAAGGTCCATTCGGACAATTCACGCTTCCGTCTGACGATTCCCGTCCGATCGTTCTTCTCGCAGGAGGAATCGGGATTACACCTTTCCGAAGTATGCTTGTCGAAGCAGCCCACCACAAACTTGCGCATCGACTCATTCTCATATATTCGAATCGGCATCCGAAAGATGCCGCTTTTCTTGATGAACTGCGAACCCTCCAAGAAGAAAATGAGCATTTTACATGTATTGGAACCATGACGAGCCCAAACGGAGGCACCGAAACCTGGGAAGGGGAAACCGGCCGGATAGACCAGGTCATGCTCAGAAAATATGTCAAAGAGACGGAGACGGCTCTTTATTATGTTGTAGGGCCACCTGGAATGGTTGATGGATTACGGAAGATGCTGGAGTCTGCCGGCATTCAAAAGACCAACATTCGCTCTGAAGAATTTGTGGGCTATTGAAATTCTCATGAAGATGAAATTGGCTTCGTTAAGCAATTGATGAAAAGGGGAAATTTCCTGGACTCGACAACTTAATGGTGCTGAGAGAGGGCTAAGGTGGTAGGGTCGGAACTAGAGCACGGCCGACATTGAATAGTTGCCTCCGGACCAATCGGCTTCTCATCTCAATAACACAGTCCCCGCTTGGATATATTATTCAGATTGTCTTTTGATTCCGAATTTTTTCAATCGACTTCTCAGTGTACTGGGATGCAATCCCAGGTGTTTGGCCGCCCCCAATGGACCATCAATCCGCCATTCACAGGCCGTTAAAGCTTGAAGTATTCGAACCCGTTCCACGTCTTTCAATTGAGTGGGCGGCAGGGCATCCATGCCTTGTCCAGGTGACGGCAACAATGATTCTTCCACATGCACGACCGACGATTGGGAAAGAATCATCGCTCGTTCAATCACGTTTTTGAGTTCACGTACATTCCCCGGCCATGGATACTGAATGAGCAGTTCCATTGATTGGTCATCGATATCCTGACAATTCCGTCGAAATTGCAACCGATTTTTTTCCATAAAATGTCGCACCAGGAGGGGAATATCGTGCAGACGTTCCCGGAGAGGAGGCACAACAATCGGAAAGACATGCAATCGATAATATAAGTCGGAACGAAAACGCCCCTCGGCAATCGCCTTGCTTAAATCGCTATTGGTCGCGGCGATGATTCGCACATCGACATCCTTTCCCTCGATACTGCCCACTCGTTCCACAATTCCATCTTGCAAAACCCTCAGGAGTTTCGCCTGTGCTTCAATTGACATCTCCCCGATTTCATCTAGAAACAAGGTGCCATTATGGGCTAATTCAAATTTGCCGGCCCTTCCATTTTCTGCACCGGTAAACGCGCCTTTTTCGTGGCCGAAAAGTTCGCTTTCTACCAGCCCTGAAGGTAACGCCGCACAATTGACTCGAACAAAGGGTTTATTTTTTCTGTGGCTCAACTCATGGAGTAACCGCGCTAACAGTTCTTTTCCTGTTCCCGTTTCACCCATGATGAGCACTGAAGTCGTCGTGGGGGCAACAGCCTGAGCCAGGTCCAGGACGTTCTTGAATTTTTGACTGTTGCCAACCATCGCTCCGAAATCGTGGCTAACTTTGATTTCTTCAAGGAGGTAGGCATTTTCACGAGTGAGTTGTTCTTTCAGATGGTTGATCTCTTCATAGGCCCGCACAAGATCAACGGCAAAGGCAATTTGGGTCGCCACTTGGCGTAAAAACAAGACATTTTCCGGATCAGGATCCCCCGATTCCACGCTGCCGATATTCAGAGACCCGAAACAATTATCCCCGACAATCAACGGAATATTGATCATTCTGCCTAAACCCTCTTCCTGGTAATACGCATCTTCTATAAATACCGGATTTTGTTGTAAATATGGACGTATATGGAGACGCCGGTGACCATACACCCATCCCATGGCACTTCCTTCTCGAGGAATAATGGCATCACATTTCAACTTCACCACAGGCATACTCGTTTCCACCGCGTAAAACCGAAAGGCATCGATATCATGGTGATACAACGTAATACCCGCGCGTTCCCAAGAGATCACCTTTTTGATGTGTCCCGTAATTGCTTTCCACAGATCTTCCGTATTCCGCTGGGAATTTAAGACATTCGTAACTTCCAGCAAGGTTTGATAAAAGTGCCGGCCAACTTGATCGATTTGGTGAGTCATTTCGAATTTCATGACTAATCCCCTCACACACACTCAAACATTAGTACGAAGGATCGTGACCTTACGATATTTTTTCAGCACGGTCATATTTCTTGGAATACGGTAGGCCATTACCAAGAAATCAACCACCCAACCACTATTGAAAACCCTTGGTTATAAGACTGGAATATCAGTTGAATAATCTTGAAAGAAAAAAGTCAGTCATGGACAAAATTTATAAAGCTTAATTTTCCAGAAAGAGGTCGCAATTACTGAGCCATCAACTGTAAATTTGTTGCATTCCAAAACCTATTCTCCTTGTCATAATCCTCGCCCCACCTGAGCTAAAATTAAAGAGCAATTTGTTTTTGTTTTCAAT
>JBDSHB010000224.1:0-5330 GCA_039918695.1 Nitrospirales bacterium
CCAGCCCTCTAGTGAAGCCACCTCACCTTCTGTCTTCGGCGTTAACACGAATGGGACCACTCGCATGTCGGTGCTTCTAAGGCCCCAGAGCACCAGGCCTGGCTGTTCTTCTATTTCTTGATCGCCCCCAATAATCCCTTTCCCCATACACCCAACCAGTGTCTGAGGACGGAGGTTCTCGTGGATGATCTCGACCATGCGCGGGATGTCTGATGAAAAATGGGGGGAAAAAAAGACAAATGCGAGGTGACACTCTGCTTCACCTAACGCCTCATGCACCGATGCTGCCACCGCATGAGCGGCCACTTCAGGATGAGCTTCTTGGGAAAGGGCAACGTGACACTGCATCATGATTCAATCGCCTCGAAGTCTAGCAATCCCCGCCAAACGATGTCCATGCAAGAATGTTGGTGAATTTCGCCTTCTTTTTCTAGCCAGTTCCGATGAGACCCAAGAAAACCCACCGTAGAGGTCAGTCGCTTACTGAGTTCGGGGGCGGTAAGCATTTAAAATCGAACGGAGTCTGTCAATAGAGATCGCCTCAAACCGTCGTCCATCTCTCCCGGTAACCGTTGTGGCTTGCAATAAGGCATTGAGAATGGCTTCTTCCGTGGCCTCCACGGTGGCTTGAAACAAGGGGTTAATATGCGTATCAGCAAGATGGGCCATAAAAAATGTCCGTTCTTCCGGATAATGAGGAATGACATTACCGGTGGAAAACGCCAAAACAAAATCTCCACTGCCATGATGGGAGATTGACCCGGTTCGTGCCAATCCTATGGTAGCCCGGCGCGCGAGCCTGGACAGTTGACGTGCATCGAGGGGAGCATCCGTCGCAATGATGATAATGATGGATCCGCTGTCCTGTCGCTTTTGTGGGAAATCTGCTGGGATTTCGCCAAGAGTCGCGATGGTCGATTCTCGAGAATTTTGTTGGGAAACGGTTGCCAGGTCCGTATCATAGACTTGGCCCACCGGTACTCCCGAGATCATTAATTCATGCCGACGACCATGGTTGGCATTCACCAATACGCCAACACGATATCCTCCTTCTTCGGAAGGAAGCACTCGAGAGGCGGTACCAATACCACCTTTAAATTGATAGGACACCATCCCCGTCCCTGCCCCGACCGACCCCTCTGGAACAGGACCGATCGATGCAGTCTCCAGGGCGCGGACCACATCTTCCGGAGAAACATGCCTTCCCTGACTATCATTCAGTCGGCTATCGTCGCATTCAGCCACAACAGGCGTGAGGGTATCATCGGATATCCCGATGTCGGGGTAGCGTTGAATCATCCAGCTCATGACGCCATCTGCCACACGAGGGACATTCAGCGTATTCGTTAACGCAATGGGATATTCTAAAAACCCTGATTCCGCAACCCAGGCTAATCCCGTCATTTCCCCTGTCCCATTTAATACAAACGCTCCAGCTGGAACTTTGTGATACCTGACATCTTCCCGCGGGATAATAACGGTCACACCAGTCCGAACAGGGCCTTGACCTACCTGCAAGGCCCCCTCGCCCTCATAAATGGTGGCATGCCCAACCTTCACCCCTTGGACATCGGTGATGGCATTCATTTCTCCAGGAGAATACCGGCCAATGGTGATCCCAAGATCTCTCACATGTGGACGGGTTTCTACCAAACCCTGGGTGGCAGAGGGATTGGCCAATACCGCCGAGGGAGTCCATGCCCAGGCCAGTCCTAATATGCAAAAAAGGCAGATCTTTATGCCCTGCCTCAACCTGAAAAAACGCATGTTGCCAGTTCTATCGGTCCTTAAGCGCAGTTGAACAGTGAAAATGCATTTACACGATTGATTGGGGAAATGACGGGGACGTCCAGGAAAATTCTTTCTCATACATATGGTAGACAGTTTCTTGAAATCCAAGTTTGGCATAGGCTTGGTGGGCATGAATATTTTTCTCTTCCACATAGAGACGATATCCGCAAATGGGCTCCCGGTTCAAATGGGCTTGGCCTTGCACGTACTCATAAAGTTGCCGAAAGATGTGCTGTTGGCGCTGGTCTGGATGAACATACACACTTTGAAGCCACCAAAAATGCCCGTTTCGCCAATCGCTCCACTCAAAGGTGATCAATATCTGCCCAACTACAATGAGTCGGCCACCCTGAAAAGACTTTTCTGCCACCGCATACCATCCCTTACCAGCATCTTTAAGAAGGGCCTCTACACCCGACTCAAGAACCTGGACATCCAATGTTCGATTTTCAGTTTCCCTGGCTAAAGCCATGTTGAAATTTACAATAGTATTCAGGTCAGACATGGTTGCTCGCCTGATGAAGACCGGGGATGACTTACTGATTTCTGCTGACAGGTTAATGATCCTTCTTCGCAAAATTTGCTGGTGACAACCATCCCGGTTGGGGGTGATAGAGTCCCGCAGAAAACTCCATTTTCATTGCCTCTTCTGGTCGTAACTGAATTCGATTCACGCTTCCTTCTGGGACAAAGGCCAGATAGCCGGTAAATGGATGGATTGCTGTTGGAACAAAGACCATCATGAGTGGTCCTTCGGGAGCAACTTGTAGCCTGCGTGGGGGTAATCCCATGTCAAAACCTAAAGCCCAAAGCCCGTCACGAGGAAACGGAAATGCGACGACCTTGCTTTGACCAAACCGATCACGGAACTTGATGACATCTGCCATACTTTTAAGGGTATAGTAAATACTACGCACAAATGGAATCCGCTCTAAAGAATTTTCCAATTTCCGATGAATCTGCTGGCCAAGTAAATGGGTCGTTCCCATGCCCACCCAGAGAACCAGAAGACAAAAAAAGGTAATCCCTGAACCGGGAATCCTCACGCCATATAACGCCCACACAATGTCTACCGTCATATGTTCTAAGGCTTCGAGTAGCGTATAGAGGATTAATAGCGTTCCCCATGCAGGAATAATAAGAAATAAGCCAGTGAGGAAATACCGCTTGAAGGTATGGTCAGAAAGTGCATTCATAAAATTAAAATAGGTCGGTCATTGAAAATGAGAGCAGTCTAGCAAAAACCTACTCACTCCGCAGCACCAGCGGCACAGTGGCTTGGATGCTCGCAATTCCAAATATCCTGAGTATTTCTTGCTACAAACGAAGGTGGATGCTACTCTTCTAATGGGAAGAGTTAGTTTATTGGCACGTATTGAAAGGAGTCAGATAGTGCGACCTGAAAACACATCTACAGAAAAAGGTGAAATTGCTGCTGACCTATTGGCAATTCTCTGTTGCCCGGAGACCAAGCAGGAGGTATCACTATTGGACCAAACGGTTGTTGAACAACTGAATAAGCGGATTTCAAAAGGAGAATTGAGGACTAAGGGAGGGCAACCCGTCACTGAACAAATCGATGGAGGACTCCTTCGAACAGATAGAACAGTAGCCTACCCTATCCGTGACCAAATTCCCATTATGCTTATTGAAGAAGGCATTCTCATGGAGAAATCTGATCTTTCATCCATCTGAAGGCCAAGGCCACACGAATTCTGCAAAAAAGTCGTGATTATTTTTGTGGAAAGGACATCTTATAAACCTTGCGTACTCCGACCTCCTTTCCTGACCCACCATAGCGATCGACCAATCTGGACTACAACATAGATAAACACACCAAAAAAAATCCCATAGTATCCATACGATTCAATCGGCCAATTCTGTCCTCCATGTAAGAGGAAGCCCAAGGCCACATGAGCCCCAAACCCTAAACATAGGGCTAAGATAATCCACTCACGGACCATTGTTTTTCGAGACAATCCCATGTTATTTCCGAGTACAAAGAGCAGAGCTTGGACCATTCCCCGAATGGCCCAACACTGTTAGGTAGGCAATTACACAGGGCTTTTCGCTGATTCGATTTCCGTGGCGGTGATCAAGCTGATGAGGTAATCAGTTACAAAAATTAGAGCTTCTTCTCTCCCATCAGCACGGCGCCCCTTTTCTCTACGCTGTATGGAGAGTTCGTGTTCAAGATCTGACTTGACGTCTCCTAATAACTTCTGAAGGGAGGCTGTAGTCAGATTCATATCCACATCCTCTAATTCCTGACACCGGTCTAAGACCCAGTTGAGCCCTTCTACCCGACCGAAATACCTTTCTTGTTCAGCTGCATCGATTCGGGCCATGGTTGAGGCAAATGCTTGCCCTTCATAAATGAGATTGTAAAAACTCGCCACGGCACGATGTAAAATTGAATTCATTATCCGTTCCTCACAAAAAAAATTGTTGTACTCTCTCTTCGATTATATACTGCTACTCGTAATCCTTCTAGGATTTTTTCATTTTAATTGTGTAATGCGGTTACATTTTTATTGGTCGCAGTATCTTCAAGTAAATAATAAAGGATGAAATTCGGCCATAAACCCATAATATAAAGGAGCAAATTGCTTCAGGCTGTTGGGACTATTTTCTTTGAGCCGTTTAAAAAAGAAAACCTGGTGGGTTGGCTCCATTTTCTCCAAAAGTTTCCCCAATTCCGACATTGAAAATTTGCCTTGCGGAACACTTAAGACATAGTGAACCAGACGTTCCACAAATTGATGCATAATATACTCACTGTCCAAATATTGTTTCGGAATTTCCCCATTTTTAATGATTTCGCCAAATGAAACAGCCTGGGCAGAAAAGGGGAGATCTTCTATGTTTTTTGAAAGTTTTGTCACGCTTTTTAAGAACCCTTCACTGAAGTGAACGGCAAAGAAATCAATATTTTCATGTGGTTAATATACAATTGTATCAGGGGTACCCAGTATATCAAAACATTTTTACCAAATTTCTTATCACAATATTTGCAAAATTTCCCTGTACGTCAAAAATGTTTGCCCATTGTCCTAAACCACTCTATCCACCAAATCCGGTCAGAGTCTATTTCTAAGAAATAGCCGATAAACCTCCAAAATTTTAAAATATCAGTGTCATACCCATGACTGCTCCTTATACTTCCCTCAAATTTAAAAGAATAAGAAAATTGAAAAAACCATTTCCCATTCACAAGAAAATTCAGAGCAAATGCCATTATCTCTTCGACCTACGGCTAATAAATAATAGTTGGCACTCTTAATACAGTTGTTATTAAAAATAATTGGAAGAAAGGTGATGAGGAATCCAAAAATCACTTATTTTTTGAATCTGCAGCCTTTTCCTTGTTTTTTCAATTAAATGAATGCTCTTAGGAAACAAATAAATTACAAAATCGGCGTGTGTCCCCCCACAAAAAAAGAGCAGGGGGCGACACGTGTCGCCCCCTGCTCTTGGGTTGCCCCTTTGGGTTGCCCCTTACAGCCAGTTCACCCGCTCGGCCGGGCGGATGTAAATCG
>JBDSHB010000225.1:0-4310 GCA_039918695.1 Nitrospirales bacterium
ACAATATTCCCCCGATACGGACGAAAGATCTACCTTATTTAGATGTACTTTCTGAGTCACTGAATAATCCGATTCGGTTGTTGCTCGGGTGGTTTGCGCTGGTAACCCATAGCATCCCTCCGCTTTCGCTTGTGTTGGCGTACTGGATGGTTGGCGCATTTTTCATGGCAACCAAGCGATTTGCCGAGTATCGGCGTATTGATGATCCGATACGTGCACGGGGGTATCGAAAGTCGTTCGGGTATTACACCGAAAATCGTTTATTGCTGAGTATGTTCTTTTATGCGATGGCTTGTTCCTTTGTATCTGGAATATTTCTTGTCCGATATCATATGGAGTTGATACTTTTTGTCCCTATTGGGGCGGGATTTTTGACGTATTATCTTAAGATTGGCCTGCTTGAGGATAGCCCGGTTCAAAATCCAGAAAAATTATACAAGGAAGCCGGGTTTGTTGTGTATGTTGGATTGAGCACATTGCTGTTTCTCCTGCTTATGTTTTCTGAGATCCCGTTTTTGTATGAGTTGTTTAATGTTGATCCAGCCATCCTTCCACCTCTTTGGAATTTTGGTGGAAAGTAAGTTCCCGTCATCCGCCTGGAAAAATGATTCAAGGATACCTGAGACTTTGGTTTGTGTGGGTATTTTCGTTAGGCAATGGACAAGGCAACCAGGAAAGACCCCTTCAGTCTTATGCAGCCATTCCGAGGATTTAATCAAAACCGTGTGACCCGCGTGACCATATCATGCGTTAGGAAAATTGAAGCCGTTTGAGGGTGCAATGCCTCCCGGAGAAAATATACTGGCATGCACGAGATGAGCTCTTCACAATCCTGGAATTCTTCCGACCGCGGGGATGACTCTGGCAAAATGGCTGCCGAAATTGTGGAGGATCTTTAAAGAAAGGGATTCACATATGAGGAAATTCCTGACCTCGGACATTGATACCTTTTGTGATGTAGCGTCTTCCCTGCGTTCGGAGGCATCCGGAGAATGGGTGTGAGGGGGAAATAAGAATGATGAGAATACAAAGTGGAAGATTACGCATATTATGTCAAACAAAAATGGGAGGAAGCTCCCATTTTAGAATCGTTTGTTTTCCAATGGGATCTTTCTGTAAAGGGGTAGTCCAATGGGTGCGATGAATCGGCAAGACATCTCCAGAGCCATGTACGGCTTTTTTGTTCTTCAGTTCGGGTTACTGATTTGGGCCGGTTGGGTCAATCAGGATTGGATCAGTACTGATGGGATTTCCTATATTCGAATTGCGCAATATTATGCATCCGGACAGTTCGGTCTAGCGGTTTCCGGTTATTGGGGGCCCATGTTGAGCTGGATTATTGTTCCGTTGCTCGGCTTGATGGAAGAACCGTTATCCGCTGCGCAGATGGCCATGGGAATATCGGCGATGGTGTATCTCATGGGCTGTATGGCGATCTTCCGGGTTTTGGGGATTGGGTCCTCCGCGATCCTTGTGGCTCTCGGGATCGTTGCCTTTATGAGTGTCCACTGGGCGGTTCAAGGTATCACTCCGGATCTCCTGATGAGTGGAATTCTTTGTCTGGCCATAAGCCGAACTTTGCATCCGGATTGGTGCGACAAGGCATCCGTTCAATTTTCTGCCGGGCTATTATTCGGGGCTGCTTATTTAGCGAAAGCGCCTGGGTTGCCATTTGCCTTTATTCTGATTATGGCGGCCGGGTTGTTATGGACCGTTTGTCAGCAGACCCGCCCGACTCGTGCTCTACGTAGCGCAGCGATTACCTTTGTCGGGTTAATGCTTATCGCCGGGCCTTGGATTCTCGTACTGTCCCTCAAATATGAAAGGCTGGTATTTTCGACAAGTGCGGGAATTAGTCATGCCGTCATGGGTCCGCCTGGTGTTGGGCGAGGACATCCCACTTTTTCTGACTTTCATGTTCCGGAACAGGGCCGAGTTTCATCCTGGGAGGATCCAATCTCGAAAAAGTACTCCCACTGGTCCCCGTTTGACAGTACAGAGAATCTCCGTCACCAATTGCGGCTCGTTCATACCAATGTGATGAAAACTATACGCATGTTGAAAACCTTTGACTGGCTTGGAATTGGTCTGGTCTCGGTTATATTCGGATTCTTGTTTCATGCTCCATGGAGACAGAATATCCGGTCGGATCGCTGGCGATGGGCAGCGATATTCATTGGGTGTCTTGTGGTGATCTTTTTGCCGGGTTATGGAGGAGAAAAACGATACTATTATTCCGTCTACCCGTTTCTTCTTGGCGGGAGCTTAGGTTTTGTGGGGCATCTGGCCAGGAGTCGGTCAGATCAGGCGAAAATTCTTCATATCATGGCCTTGGCCCTTGTTTTCGTATCTTTTCTCTTTCCCCTCGCCAGCCAACCATTTTTCCCCCAGAGGCCCAGTTATCAGGCGGCCAAAGTCCTACAAGAAAAATTGAACGCCCTCCATATCAGTGGCCCAATTGCCTCGACAAGCCGGTTGGAAAATATTGATGCCTATACCGCCTTCCTGATGCAAGTGCCCTGGCATGGAAGGTCGGAAAGGTCTCAAACTATCGAAGAGGTGGAATCGTCTCTTGCCAAAATCATCATCGTTGACCGAGGAACTTTGGCGGATGAAAATCTTAAAAACGATAAGAGTTTCATCGGCCTGGATGAAAGAATGTTCGACGCTCTCGGGAAGGATTTCGATTCTAGAGTCAACGTGTACATCAACACAAAAATATAAATTTGCCAATTGAACAGTTGATCTTCTGTGGCCTGTTTGGCAATTTTACCGTCTTCAGGATTCTGAGAAACTTGGGAAGTTATAATTGGGCCTTTCAATAAGAGCGCGGGTGTTCCGTTAATCTTTGAGGATTCTTCGACTCATCTTGATCTGCAGGCCGGAGATAAAATACGTCATCCGGTGCTGGAAATTGCGGCACACGTTTCGGAGTGAGGTGGCAGGTGTGTTGATAAATCACTAGAAGGGCTATGATATCTTTATATGCCCATTCACAGTCCTTTAAAAAACTGTGTCTTCATCAAAACGAGGGGGTAGCTGCTATCGAAAAAACCCCTTCCGGATAGAGATCCAGTCCCCCGAAATGGAAGTAGATGGCTTGGATATATCGCAGCTTATTGCGAAAGCCTCGACACCGGATTTTGATGCCTTGGATGCGGATATTCATACTCTCCGACGCCCCATTGCTGGCCTGCAACAGCACCGCATTCAGAATGCCCCACAGATGCTTCTTGATGATGCGGGCCACCTTTTTGATCGGGCCCAGGCGACTGCGAATGGCCCAGGCATACCACTGCTTCCACCTTTTCTCCGCCCAGGTGCGGCTGGTGTAGTGCCAGAGCCTCATGCCCAGCGTCTTGATCGCCCAGGCCCGGGCCGTTTTAAACGTGCTGGCTCTCAACACCTTGAACGCACACTGCCGTGGGCGGGACAGGTTTCTCAGGTTGGTTAACCAATCATACCTGGTGCCCTTCAGATCCTCCCAGCCTTCTCGCATTAAGGCGACATGTTCCTGCTTGCGCACCTGGTCGACGGCCCCCCCCAAATACTTGGCCACATGAAATTTATCAAACGCGATTTTGCTCTGCGCCTCAGGAATTTGCTCCAGGGTGGCCTTGATGTAGGCGTGGCCACATATCCATCGCAATGCTCTCCAGCCCCGCTTTCTGTCCCTCCGTGAGCGTATCGTAATAGCTGGACAAACTACTGGTCTTGCGTTCCTCCGCCACATGCAGCACGTGGCCACCCGGCTGATCCGTGACCACCGTGACATAGTCATGGCCCTTGCGGAAGGATGTTTCATCGACCCCGATGTGTGTTGGGCTCGTTACTTCTCGGCGAGCCAACCCCCGCTTGACCGCTCGCTGCATGATGCCTGCAATGGCGTTCCAGCTTAAGACTAATTGCCGGGCCACGGCCTGAATCGACGCCTCTTTGAGCCAGTACCAGGACGAGGGCTTCATACAGGGCAGTGAACCCGGACCCCGACTCCGCCCAAGGCACCGTGACCGTCACCACCCCATGGGTCGGACAGGTCACTCGCGGAACTTCGGCCACGATGAGCGTCTTGAGTTGACAGGTGTCCAGATGCCGCCAGGTCCGAGCACGCTGGTCATAGCCGGGACAAGGTGTCCCGCAATGCGAACAGGTTGGGCGCACCCCTGAGTCGTGTTTAACATGGACCGTCACTTCGCCGGCTGTCATAGAGACCTCCACCTCGGTGACCGTCCACGGTGTCTGAATCCCCAGAATCTGCTTGTAAAGTTCTTTGTCTCTCATGCCTCATACCGTAACCAACCCACTCGATC
>JBDSHB010000226.1:0-4884 GCA_039918695.1 Nitrospirales bacterium
ACAGGCGTGGAAATCGCCGCTTGTACCGTCCTGCCTAGAAGTGGGAATTTTGTTGCTAACTGGGATCTTGAGCTCAACGTGGGTTTGATAGAGATCCAAGGCATCATTGCCAGGGTAAAGTTTCAGAAATGGCAAAGGTTGTTAAATGAGACCACATATATCGCATATGAACCTACCTCCTCGGAGATGCGCGATCAAGCCCATGAGATTCACTCAACCAAGCCGTGGGGCCAACCATTTTCATATGATAATCTGGTCTCGATATATAGGGCTGACCGTATTGGTCTCGTTCTCTCCTCAACTTTCCCCTCAGGATCCTCATGAAACGATTGACATTAATCTTTTGGATGAGCCTGGGTCTGGTATCCCTTACCCTGAGTATCCTCTTAATCAGTGACCTGATGGTCTGGCTCATTCCGGACCAAGCCGCCCAAATCTTACTCTATCGGCAAAAGTATAGCGAAGCCCTGGCCATCCAATACTCTATCCTGGCGCAGAGCGGGGAGGATCAGGCCATTCAGCGGGCCTTAGATCTGTTGCTTAAACGGAATGCGGATATTCAATCAGTGGCCTTGGTCTTGGAAAGTGGGGAGATTATGGCCATGGCCGGGCCCCATCGTGCTCTCTGGGTCCAGCCATCTGGAGATCACTCTACGCCTGATCATATTCAGATTCCTATTTTTAACGGGAACATGCATTGGGGAACGTTACAACTCCGGTTTCATTCTCTGGATACTGGACCCTTGGCCTATGTCCTTGATAATTCCTGGGTGCAGTTCCTTGCCCTGATCATGGTCTACGGGTTGCTGGGCTATTTACTTTACTTGAAACGAACGTTGCGTAAACTCGATCCCAGTTCAGTGGTGCCTATGCGGGTACAAACCGCATTTGATGTGTTGGCAGAGGGCGTAGTGTTCCTGGATGGTGATGACCGTATTGTGTTGGCCAATCGCGCCTTTAGTCTCATTGTCGATGTGGATCCTTCCGACCTGATCGGAAATACATTGGATAGTTTTGAATGGGCCTCTCCGGACCCGTTCAACGCGCTGATCACATACCCATGGACCAAGGCGCGACAGGAAAAAAACTTGAATTTGGATGTGCCCATGGTTTGGGAGAGGATAGGGAAAACCGTGAAAAAATTTCGGGTCAATTGCATCCCCATTTTCGGTGAACGCACACAAGTCCGAGGCATTTTGGTGTCTTTCAATGATGTGACGGAATTGGAAGACACGATTCAGGAGTTGGAGTTCTCAAAAGCAGAACTGGAGCTACTGGCTCACCGAGATCCCTTGACGGGTTGTTGCAATCGGCGGGCGTTATTCGAGGCGTTTGAAGAACAGTGGGAGAGAGCTCAACATGATGAGACGGATTTAGTCTGTATAATGGCGGACATTGACAATTTCAAGTTGTATAACGATCGGTTCGGCCATGCAGTGGGGGATCAAGTGATTCAAATCGTGGCGAAAGTGTTATCAACAGCCTTGCGTCCCTTGGACATTATTGGCCGGTATGGGGGAGAGGAATTTTGTATTCTCTTGCCTGGGCAGACTTGTGTTGAGGGCATGTTAGTCGCCGAACGATTACGCGAAAACATCGAACGTTTGGCCAGTAAGGCTATTCGCACGACGTCCGGCCAGAAAATTACGATGAGTTTTGGGGTGTCAGCGGCCACTTTAGGAGCTTCCGATCATTTGGAATTGGTATTCCAAGCCGACAAAGCCTTATATGTGGCCAAAAAGAATGGGCGGAATCGGGTTGAACCGTGGAGCGTAGATGAAGCGGTTGCTGAACCGAGTCAACCTGAGAAATTGATGAGTCACTCAGTATCCTAGCGGCAGTAGGGAAGGGGGGCTCTCCAATCGGAAAAAATATGAGGCGTGAATGAGAAAACGACTGAATTTATACCACTCTGTTGCGTTTGAATGGCCCGAGGTGCTCAGGCAGGTTGGAAAACGTCGTGGAATCCGAGGTGTTGCCCCATACGGTCAGTGATGGTGAGGAAATCTTAGAGTTTTGAAACAGGACGCCACAGTGAAATAGGACTGAGCGATGTATTGTCTTTTTTTTTCTCTTGAGCGTATGAGGCAGAAGACCCACTCCTTGTTCAGGTGGACGGTTTCATGCCCTGATGCAACACATCGGTGATCCATAGTTTAAAGGATCGTTGGGCCGCTTGGTGATATTCTGTGAGTTTCCGTGTGATCCCTGTCATCGCAAATCGTCCATTCACAAAGAAATCATGATCGATCAAATAGCCCATTTCCTTTGTGGGTTGTGCAATCGGGACGAGCCCATGTCTTTCGTACACCAGGTCATCTCCACCATTCAGTCCATCATCACTTCGCTGTGTGTGGCCTTCATGGCTCCAGCCACCCCAGACCAGGCGAGGTCTCCGGTCCATTTGTTTTGTAAGAGTTGATCCCAGCCTTTGTCGGTCAGGCCAACCGCGGACCGTCGTATGATATCTCTGAAACGTAACCCGATATGGGAGACGTAGGGTGGGGGCATTCGATCTCTACCGCGTCCGTCGCCAGCTTGATATGTGCCTGAAGGGCACTTCATCCCCCATATCGTCTGGCGACCACGGCAGGAGATTCCCAGCCTAAGATCAAATACCACGGACTAACGGCAATGAGGAAATTATACGAAGCTTGATCTTGTGTCTGGGAAAAAATTGGAAAGAGGTTTTTGACTCCTCCTTGAAACGTGACCGGCGGAGCTGAGGATATTTGGAAATGTTATGGGATGGCTATTTGGAAGGTGACATCGAGCAAGGGAGTCTTTCGATACATGATAGACGAGTGAGTTTTTGTTGGCAAAGGGCATTGCCTTTTTTAATTAATGAGTAATCCCCGTGTTCGATTTTCGCCCTTGTGATCTTCTGCCATGGAGGCCTTACTCGCCTTTATCCTGCTGCTACGGGTTGGTGTGCTTCTTTCATGAGGTCTAACATACCGGAGAGCTGCTTCCTCGCTTCTATCATGCATTCTTTGAGGCCTTCCTCATCCAAACCTGTTAATTTCCACGATTCGGGAGCCACCAGGTGTTCCCATTGGGTATGCCCATTGGGTGCTTGGAACGCTTCCGTGAGTGCGCTCGCCATATTGAGGAGCGCGGCTTCAAATCCGTGGTCGTTGGTGCCGGATGGATTATTTTGATACCGGATGGCGATCCCGAAATTTTTGGGTAGTTGCCATTCCTCAATGAGTGTCTGGCCCACTTCGGTATAATCGAATCCCAACATCCGTTCTTCTAATATATGAATGGGCGTCCCGGTAGTAGCGGACTCCCGTAACACCTGTTCCGATGGTTCGGGGAGTTGCTCATAGAGGATGAGATGTCCGATATCTCTCAACAGGCCCTCCACAAACATCCGTTCGCTATCCACCAGAAAACATTTTCTTGCCAATTCCCGTGCGACCAGTCCACTAAAGAAGCTATTAGACCAATACACGCTAATACTCATCACGTGTTGGTTGAGGCCTGAGAAGGCTTTGGTGACCGAGATGGCGAGCGTCAAATCATGGAGCGGTTGCATGCCGAGAATTCCGACTGCCCGGGAAATGGTCTCGACTTTTCGAGGCATCGCGTAAAATGCGCTATTCACTAACTTGAGGACGGCGACGGTCATGCCAGGATCAATGCTGATCGCCCTGGACAGATCGGCCATGGTGGACTCTGGGTTATCGATGACCTTTTTGACTTGTAGATAGACTTCCGGCAGCGTAAAAAGTTTCGTGCAATTTTTTACGAGTTCTTCGGCTGTCAGCATGTTGATCCCTTCTGGTGCAGATCTGGTCTTCAATGGCCAAAATTATGCCTCTTTCTTGTAGTTCTCGGACATTTTCCTGTGGTACTTAAAATGAATTCATTTCAGTTCCGGTTTGGCTGTTGAGTTATGCAGCTGGTTAGGGTCGTTTTCCAAATGGGTTGTACGTACAGAACGCAGGAAGGAATATGTCCCGGTCAAGGCCCATCACAGACTTCGTCCATACTGGGGAAGGAACAAGGAGTATGGGCAAAACGATTAGGAACGATTGGGGGTATGAGAGGCGGAGGGTTGGGTCGATGCTGAAATTTTTTTATGGATGCGGTTTCGCCCCCATGTGATGATGGCAAATGAGAGGCCCAGGGCGATGGGCACAAAAATCCCAGAGGCTAATTCATACTTGTCTAGCCAGCCGAGTTCGTGGAGAGCTTTAAAGAGATAGTTGGCCAGGCCACTCACGTAATAGGCAATCACGATCACGGAGAGGCCCTCGACGGTATGTTGCAAGACGACTTGGCTTTTTGTGGTCTTATCCAAGCTGGCCAGGAGTTTCACGTTTTGATCTTGTTGCGCCAAATTTTGCTCTTGTAAGAGGAGTTCCACCTTGGTGCGCAGGACCGCAATGGTGCCCTCAAAGTCCTGCTCTAAGGCCTGAATGCGGGTAAGTAATTGCTGATATCCATCGGACACCCCTGTAATTTTCCATTGAAAATAATCGATGAGCGTTCGACCGTAAGGCAGGGAATGTTCCTGGAGTGCCAGGGTATTACTGTGCACAATTCGATCGTAGGGGACCGAAGCCGAAAGGCGATAACGCAGCGAAGCGGTCAATCGCCCCACTTCAAGAAAGTCATGTGTTAACCCTTCCAGCCACTGTTGAAGCGTGCCATGGGTAGCTCGGTTCAGTTCTTTCGTGATAAGGGTCCGTTGGTAGAGATGGCGCTGTTCGAAGATTTGAACCTGATCTACCGACCGGGAAAAGGCTGGGTAGGGAAGGAGAATCAGATGCGTATAATTTTCAAGTGTGGTCAAAATCGTAATGAGTCTGGCTAGTTTTTGGCGCAGCAAAACAGGATCGGGAGCCCAAATGAGATATCGTTCTCGATCATGTT
>JBDSHB010000227.1:0-3568 GCA_039918695.1 Nitrospirales bacterium
GTCCGGGTCGGCCTGCTTGACCCATTCCATTAAATGGGGGATTCGCATTTTTATGGAATTGACATTCCAGGTGGCGATTTTCATGAAAGTCTAAAAGCCCTATTGAACGAACATTATGACCCGGGGAGTGGGGGTGAGTTGGATTCGCGTTGGAAAATTATTTGAAAGCCTTGAAATTGTTTTTGAAACAGGGTCTTCAATATAAATGGGGTGATGCCAAAGAATAACACGCCATAAATGCAGATTTCTAAAATATACTGAGAGTCTTTAGAGACCGTGTAATTGAAGATCACAGGACCCGCCCATCCGATCGTCATACTCACAAACATCAGAATCACCACGTGTCGCCACACCAGAAACCACATAAGTTTCAACAGCTCTTTATATGTTGGTATTTCCATACAACTCCTTCGTCAGCGTAGCGTTCCAGAGGGTAACAGATTTAATAGTTAAAATTTAGATATCAGTTGACGAACAGTGTCAGAAAAAATTGAGCATGTGTTCTAAGCCGAAAGCATACTAGTCGTCATCCCTGCAGGTTGGTAGCGGGGATCCATCCGAAAGGAAACATAGGTTAGATTCCCGATAAACACTGTCGGGAATGACGAAGATAGAGAAATCACGGTTTGCCGGAAGGCCTTCCGATTTCAACTCGCAACCCATTTATCATTGATCCGACACTGTCTGACAAATGAAGTTCAGAATTTTCCAATTGAATCGATCTCCTAAATCCGATAGGGACATGGTTCAAGTGGGCGGTGCCAAGGAGAGACTTTCTTCGACAAAGTCCAATATTTGCAATAGTTTTTTCCGAAGCTCTGCAAGATAGGGATCGGGTAACGCACCGAGTTCTTTGCGAAAGCGTTGATTATCAATGGCCTTGATTTGATCCACTAAAATGTCAGAGATGGTGGTCAGCCCTGAGACCCCTTGGGGAATTGATACTCGAAGGGGAGTTTGGACATCAACCACTTGAGTCGTTAATGGACAAATGAGGGTGGAAAGGTGATAGGGATTCAAGGCATCAGTTTGGACGACAACAACCGGTCGAACCTTTCCCGGTTCGGTCCCAAAGCGTGGATTCAGGTCCGCCATATACACATGGCCGTACTGGGGCGTCATAGATCGCCCGGCAGATCGTCTAGGAGTTCGGTTTCTTTCAAATAGGCGAGATGTGCGGCGGATACATGCTGGGAGGCTTTTTGATAGTCCTGGGCCAACGCTTTTCTCGCGTAGAGGGCGTTAAAGTGAGCCAGAGCTTTTCTGATATACAGGTTTCGAGGCATGTTCAAACGTTTTCGAATGGCTTCAGTTTCTTGGTAGGCGTTTTCGTCGAGTTTTAGGGATAAGACTTTACTCATCTTTCTTCCTCCTTTATGGGTATCACCAAAAGTATATACCGCAATTCTTGAAAAGTGAACCCGGGGGAAGAAGTGAAAAGTGAAATAACTCTATTCTTGTTGTCATCCTCGCGGTATTTATCGGGGATGACCGAGGGAGAGAAGGTTTGAGGGGGTGAGGCGAAAAATCCCCCGCTCGCCCCTTATCCCCTTACATATCACGGTCGCCTTCTCCCTCAATGTGCTTTGTCCCAGGAGGGGCCATGTCCCGCTTCGACCGTGAGCGGGATCGACAATTGTAGGGCAGGCAATGTGGCCCCTTCCATGACCTGCTTGATGACCGCAGTGGTTTGGGAGACAGCCGCCTCTTCTACCTCGAACAATAATTCATCGTGGACGGTTAACAGCATTTTCGCCCGGTGGGTTAAGCCATGCTGTGCCAAGGCGGGGGGCACGCGGATCATGGCGCGCTTTAAGATGTCGGCGGCCGTGCCTTGCAGGGGCGCATTGATGGCGGCTCGCTCAGAAAAATTTCTTCTGGCGGGATTTTTATCATGAATACCTGGGACGTGGCACCGACGCCCAAAGAGGGTCTGGACGTACCCGTGTTGCCGACAAAACTGTTTGGTGCGTTCCATATAATCCTGGATGCCTGGGTACTGTTCGAAATAGGTTTTGATATAGGCTGCCGCCTCTCCGGGTTCCACGCCCAATTGGCGGGCTAATCCAAAGGCGCTGATCCCATAAATGATGCCGAAATTAATCGCCTTGGCTTTTCGTCGAATTCCCGCATCCATCTGTTCTAAGGGTAAGCCGAAAACCTGGCTGGCGGTAAGGGCATGAATATCCTGGCCTTCCCAAAAGGCTTTCTTGAGAACGGGAATATCCGCGACGTGGGCAAGCAGACGAAGTTCAATCTGGGAATAATCGAGGGAAAGCAATGTCCAACCAGGCTCCGCGACAAAAGCGCGCCGGATTCTTCGACCCTCTTCAGTCCGGATAGGAATGTTCTGGAGATTCGGGTCTGTGGATGAGAGTCTTCCCGTCGCGGCGGACGCCATGGCATAGGAGGTATGCACCCGGTTCGTGTCGGGATTGATTTGACGGATGAGCGCATCGGCATACGTGCTGCGGAGTTTTTCCAAATGCCGCCATTCCAACACACGTGACGGGAGTTCATGGCCTTGAGCCGCTAAGGATTCGAGGACATCGACCCCGGTGCCATAGCTGCCGGTTTTGCTTTTTTGCCCTCCTCCCAAGGCGAGGTCGTCAAACATGACTTCGCCGAGTTGTTTAGGGGAACCGACATTAAAGGTTTTCCCGGCCAGGCGATGGATCTCTTGTTCCAGATCACAAAGACGGAGAGAAAACTCCTGACTGACCTGCTTCAGTTGGGAGACATCGACTTTGATGCCTGTTTGCTCCATGGTCGCCAGCACGGGAATTAAGTGACGCTCGAGCGTTTCGTAGACGGTGGTCATGTGTTCACTGATGAGACGGGGTTTGAGGACCTGATGCAGCCGCAGGGTCACTTCTGCATCTTCCGCGGCGTATTCCAACGCTTTTTCTAAGGGAACCTGATCAAAGGTGATTTGAGACTTTCCGGTACCCGTGACGTCTTTAAATTTGATCGTCGTATGGCCCAAAAAGTGTTCGGCCAGTTCGTCCATGCCATGGCCATGCATGCCTCCTTCTAAGACGTATGAGAGCAGCATGGTATCGTCCACGGGAGACACGTTGAGGCCATACCGGCGAAACACCACCATGTCGTATTTGATATTGTGCCCGATCTTGAGCACACCGGGGTCTGTCAGCAGTGGTCCCAGGGTGTCGAGCGCATGTTGGAGTGGAATTTGTTCCGGTTTTTCCGGCAAGGCAGCAGACGTATCGTGTGAGAGCAAATCCTGGTAAGACGTGGATCCCGGTGCCACATGACCGACGGGTACATAACACGCCTGGCCGGATTCAAGGCTCAATGAGAATCCAACCAACTCAGCTCTGGTTTGATCGAGAGAGGTGGTTTCGCAGTCGACGGCCACAATCCCGCGACGAGTCGCTTCCTCCACCCAGCCTTGAAGGGCCGACACTGTTTGAATTAACTCGTACCGGGCTTTGATAGGCAGCGGCCGTATTTCGGGATCTTTCGTTGCTGGTGCATCGGTGGGCGGTGTGGCAGCAGGAGTGACCGTGGGGGCCTGCTCGCCCTTCACGCGGCTTTGTATGCGTGC
>JBDSHB010000228.1:0-2855 GCA_039918695.1 Nitrospirales bacterium
AGATCAATCGAAACTTTATACCAGGGCATAAAAAGGGGGGAAGTGTCAGCTTTTACCTTCTGCAGCAATCTGCTCCCGCAATTCTTGCGTTCTATCACCATCAGGGATGGATCAACCTCTTGAGCCAGATTGCCGGAGTTCCGTTAATGCTGTGTCCTGAAGAGGATCCCCATTCCTGTGCGCTGTATTTTTATACCGAGGCGGGAGACCATATCGGGTATCATTATGACACCTCATATTACAAGGGCGAACGATTCACGGTATTACTGGGTTTGCATGATCAATCGAGCAGCCGACTGGTCTGTCGTCTCCATACCAAGGAAGAGGGTCGAGAGGTTGAAGAACTATCCCTGAGAATTGACCCCGGCACATATATTTTTTTTAATGGCGATAAATTGCATCATGCCGTGACGCCGCTTGGGGCTGGAGAAGAGCGGATTGTGCTCACCCTTCAATACGTTACCAATCCGTCAATGGGGCTGGCCCAACGGTGGTTTTCGAATATGAAAGATGCGGTGGGATATTTTGGATGGTCGGCCATGTTTCGAAAACCTCACCGTTAACGGCTTGTTCCCTATCCTTCTTCAGTGCAACCCGATTAACACCACCGTCGTATTATCTTCTCCACCTAATTGGTTGGCGGTAGCCACAAGTGTACGACATATGGTTTCAGCGTGCGGAGCTTCTTGGCCGACAATAGTTTGAATCTCCTGATCAGTCAGCATTTTGGTGAGCCCGTCTGAACAAAGCAGAATGAGATCTGAGGGGTCAAGCGGGTAGGTCTGAACGGTGGGTTGTGCCTCGGGATCGATTCCCAACGCTTTGGTCAACACATGACGAAGAGGGTGTGTGCGAACCTGTTCCGGGGTGATGAGATTTAGGGCCAACCGTTCCTCCATGAGGGTATGATCTTTTGTCCAGAGCGAGAGGGAACCCTGTCTGAAGAGATAGGCCCGGCTGTCGCCCGTATGAGCTACACATGCCTGAAATCCCGTCGGGGAACGACTGATGGCGACCACGACAATAGTTGTCCCCATTCCTTTCAGGCGTTCTTGTTCCGCCGCTTCTTGTCGAATATTTTGATTCGCGGACTCAAGGCCTTGACCCAACAGCGCTTCTAATTTCTCAGGTTGAACGTATGGAGAGGCTTCATTCGCGAGTTGGGTTCGAATGACATCGGGAATGGTTTTAACCGCAATTTGGCTGGCCAACTCCCCCCCAGCATGTCCGCCCATTCCGTCTGCCAACACCCATAGTTGTAGGGTGTTATCGATCGAAAAAGCATCCTGGTTTAGTTTTCTAACCAGACCAATATCCGTCAGTCCTAGGCCTGTCCACTTGTCAGATGGTTGCGCTGATGTCATAGGGAAGCGATGAATTCCGGAAGTCCATGACGTTGAGCCAGACGGTTGTAAATAAGGTCGGCCAAAGGCTCAAGATTTTTGCAATCTGCTTCATTATATTGAATAAGGACCTCTCTAGAGGCCGCTTGTCCCAGTTGCCATTCTTCCCACAGACGGACTGCATCCCACCCCGTGAGTCCTTCCAGCGAGGTCGGGCGATAACAGCCTATTTCCGTCTCAATCGCCTTCAGTCCACCTTTTAATCCAAGACGTCTGGCCGCAAAGCACAAGTCGATATGGGGATGGTCAAGCATCAAGTCTGGATATTTGGCTTTCAAAAATGGCAGGTCAAAGCCTGAGCCAAAGAAGGTCACGAGAAGATCGTATGAGGCAAATTCGGCTTGCAAACGATCCCCGGATAAGTTTTCTCCCTGAATGAAGGTTGTCATGCGACCTTTTCCGTAAATACCCACCATCGTAATCTCGCCATCGGGCAACGGGATTCCATTTGTCTCAATATCCAGAAACGCAGCCTGAGATCGAAAGTTGGGATAAAGGCGCCAGTGATCGCGCGCTTTCAGGATGTGGGTGAAGAAACGGGAATTCTGCGCCTTCCACTGTTTTTGCGCTTCCAGAATGGTCTCATCGTATTGCGCTTTCCGAAAAGAAGAAATGCGGGGAGCAATAGTTTTCTCGAGAAAAGCGTCCCATGTGCCAATGCCATCCCCCCACCAGAGGCGTTCGGTGGATTCTCCAATGCCAGGTAAAAAAAGAAATGTGGATTGTAACATGAGTCTAAACAGGAAAAGAGCTTAATTCTAACCTTGATTTCACCAGGAGGACAAGCTACATTCGAAGCAATCTTTAGATCGTGTTTCATTCGAAACCTAAGCGAGAATATATGGAATTCAGTCCACAGAAAATTAAAATGACCATCGGTGGGATACAGGTAATTGCACAACTGAAGCCGAATCGAACCGCACAGGCTGTGATCGATGCTCTCCCTGTTGAGGTGCCCGTGAATCAATGGGGAGAAGAGTTTTATTGCAACATGCCGGGGGTCAAAGATTATCGGGAGGTTGCCACTACACAGGTGAAAGTTGGAGATGTGGCTTTTTGGGGAATGGGGGGAATGTTGGCCGTCTTTTTTGGGCGTACTCCCATGAGTCTCGGCGATGATCCGGTTCCTGCTGATCGGGTGAATGTCATTGGAAAAGTGATAGGTGATCCGAGAGTGTTGATGGAGGCCACAGGGGCGTCCCTCATGAAAGTGGAGCGGCTTCCTGAAGGAACCTGATGCGTCTCAATAAAGTTCGCGTTCATCAGATGGCCGTCTCCGTCATTGAACGACTACAGTCGAGTGGATTGTTGGAAATTCACGGAAAATCTGAAGTGGTCATTCAGAAATTGGAATCAGCCATTGTATCCGAGTTACAGGTGGAGGATCGGTTGAACGCGGATGTCCGTGAGATGTTGAAACAATTTGAACGAGAGTTTGCAGAAGGTCGAGCG
>JBDSHB010000229.1:0-3125 GCA_039918695.1 Nitrospirales bacterium
GCCCCTTCTATTTTCAGATACAAATCCAATCCCGGGCACACTTTCGCGGCTAAGCGCTTTGCTGGGATCAATGGCGTATTCCCCTCCTGAAGAGACACAATCGGAGTCTGATCTCCTACCGGCAGAAATTTACGGTATTCTTCGATAATGCCACGCCAGGGAATCATAATGGCTTGTCCCTTTTTATGAAACAATGTGCCCTCATCTATTCCACCCCTTCCATACGAAGTAACGTTGTCGCCTCAGAGACCATGGGAAGTGCATTAATTTCCTGTAATGCCGACTGAACGGCACGCTCTACGGAACGATGCGTCAAGATGACCAACGGCACCGTTTGTCCTTCCTTTCGCCCTTTTTGGAGCACAGACGAGATGCTGATCCCACGCTGCCCGAGAATCCCTGATATGGCTGACAGGACGCCCGGTTGATCTTTGACCATGCACCGCAAATAATACCTGCTTTCAATTTCGTCCATCGGCCTAATGGCAATGGGCACACGCGATTCCCATTGGAATGAGGTCACAGGAACCCGTCCGGCAACCCCGGCTAAGCGATTTCGTGCCAGATCGATAATGTCCCCCACCACGGCGCTGGCTGTTGGAAGCGATCCGGCCCCTTTGCCGTAGAGCACAACGTCTCCAACGGCGTCACCAATCAAATGAATGGCATTGTAGACGCCATTGACCTGTGCAATGGGAGATCCGGCCGGCACCAGGGCGGGATGCACTCGTGCCTCAATGGCATGCTCTTGAAGTTTAGCGATTCCCAGCAATTTAATGGTAAACCCGAGTTCACGGGCAAACTCGATATCTACCGTCGAAATACGGGAAATTCCCTCGGTGAATATGGATCGCATGGGCACGGGAGTTCCATACGCAAGATTGACCATGATAGCCAGTTTGTGAGCGGCATCCACGCCATCAACATCCAGGGATGGATCCGCTTCGGCATACCCTTCCCGTTTCGCTTCCTGTAAAATTTCGTCAAAATCACGGTGCTCATTGGTCATCCTGGTCAAAATATAATTTGACGTACCATTCATGATCCCCGTAATCGACAGGATCCGGTTTGCAGCCAACCCTTCGGTGAGCGATCGAATGATGGGGATGCCTCCGCCGACACTCGCTTCAAACCCGAGATCAACGCCTGCCTTAAATGCCGCCTCAAAGATCTCTTCCCCATGGTCGGCCAATAACGCTTTATTTGCCGTCACGACAGACTTTTTGCCTTCAAACGCCTGAAGAATAAATCGTTTGGCCGGTTCATGCCCGCCAATTAATTCCACCACAATATCAATAGCAGGATCATCCAGAATGCCCCGAGCATCCGTCGTCAATATCCCTTGAGCCACAGAGACTCCGCGATCGGCTGTCACGTCCAAGTCCGCAATTCGCGCCAGTGAAACTGGAACTCCAACACGTTTTGCAATCAGACCGGCATTCTCCTGAAGAATCTTCACGACCCCTGTTCCAACGGTACCAAACCCGATCAATCCAACCTGGATGGCTTTTTTCATTCTGGATCCCCGTCAAATTTTAAGGCCTGACGGATTCCTCGAACAGCCTGGTAAATCCGGTGTTCATTTTCGACTAATGCAAAGCGAACATAGTCATTGCCGCCTTCGCCAAATCCTATTCCCGGCGAAACCGCAACTTTGGCATCTCGTAACAATAACTTGGAAAACTCCAACGACCCCATTCCGAGGTAGGGTTGTGGAATTTTTGCCCATGCAAACATAGTGGCGCGAGGATAGTCGATCGGCCAACCAATGCGGTTGAGTCCACGGACCAGAGCATTTCGCCGTCGCTCATATCGTCCCACAATTTCTTTCACGCAATCCTGCGGACCGTTCAAGGCAATAATACTGGCAATTTGAATGGGCTGGAACATGCCATAATCCAGGTAACTTTTGATTTTGGTCAATGCACCAATCACCTCACGATTCCCGACGCAAAATCCTACCCGCCAACCAGGCATGTTATAACTCTTCGAGAGGGAATAGAATTCCACGCCAATTTGTTTGGCCTCCGGAATTTGAAGAAGGCTGGGGGCCTTGTAGCCATCGAACACGATATCGGCATAGGCCAAATCATGAATGACCCAGACCTGGTGTTCCAGGGCAAATTCCACCACTTTTTTAAAAAACTCCAGGTCAACGACGCGAGTGGTTGGGTTATGAGGAAAACTGATAATCAACGCCCGGGGAGCCGGTTGCGTCTGCTTGAAGGCTTTTTTCAGATTTTCGAAAAAATCCGAATCAGGCCCGAGTTCAACCCCGCGGACTTCCCCACCCGCGATGATCACACTGTACATATGAATCGGATACGTGGGGGTCGGTGCCAGGACCACATCACCCGGTCCCACCATGGCCAGGGCCAAATGCGCCAACCCTTCTTTCACCCCCAGGGTCACAATTGCTTCCGTCTCCGGATCGAGACTGACCTCGTAATTTCGTTGATACCAATCGCAGATGGCATGCCGCAATTTCGTAATACCACGTGAGGCCGAATAGCGATGATTGCGCCCGAGTCGCGCCGTCTCAATCAATTTGTCCACAATATGACGGGGTGTGGGCTGGTCGGGATTGCCCATGCCTAAATCAATGATATCTTCTCCCCGCTTCCGGGCTTGGAGTTTTAACTCTTGAACCTGAGAGAAGACGTATCCTGGGAGTCGTTGAATTCGGTAAAAAGGTTCCATTGTTTGTGTAAAATGACGAATCGTCCTTGATGGTTTGGGAAGGGAATGGATAGATAATCGTACGATTTAATAGAGTTTTTATTCTAGATGAGGTGACACGACCAGTCAATTTCAGAGAATGGGAATTTTCAATTATTTTATCCAATTCACTCTCCCTCCACAAAATTTCCATTTATTGCGGGAAGATTTTCCCTTTTGCCATAATGAGATCTCGTTGGTTCTTCACTCACCCAGACGTAAAAGGACTTTCATGGCACGACTCGGCGTGAATATCGACCATGTGGCGACCCTTCGCCAAGCTCGTGGTGGACATGAGCCAGACCCCATTATTGCCGCTTCATTGGTTCACCTTGCAGGAGCCGAAGGCATTGTGGTGCACCTCCGGGAGGACCGGCGACATATTCAGGATCGGGATCTGACCATTT
>JBDSHB010000230.1:0-4041 GCA_039918695.1 Nitrospirales bacterium
AGAAATGGGCCCATTGGAGAAGTGGATCTGCAGTTTCATGACCGGTATGCCAAATTTAATGACTTAACGAGAGAGGGACGGGCTGGTATAGTATAACGATCTGTTGAGGTACGGTTTATGAACTCTACAAGAGTGGTAGCTATGAAGGTTCGGTCAGGACAGACATTTCCAATGTGGTTGGGTCGTCTGATGACGCTCTTGTGGGGAATTCCGCTTTTGGTGGTATCTTGCGGGACAGCTCCCTCTCCCACACTGAATGGACAGGAAGCGTCCATGGTGACTCGAGAAACTTCTCACCCTCAAGCCTACTATCACTTCCTTCGTGGATCCCTTGCCGAGTTGAATAATGATGCCACAACGGCCGTAGAGGAATATCAGGCGGGTTTGGCATTTGACGCGGATTCGAAATTTTTAAAATTTCGCCTTGCTAAGCTTCATTTCTCTATGTCGCATCTGACAGAAGCCATGGATTTAGCGAGACAAATTCCTGTGTCGGATGTTTCTCAGGCGGCGATGTTTTTCGATTTGGCCAAGATCTTTGCTGGTGGAGGGGATACTGGAAGGGCCTTAGAGGTTTTGACTGAAGGGGAACGACACTTTCCTCAGGATGAACGGATATACATTTCTCATGGCACCCTTCTGTTAAATATCAAAGAGCTTCAAAAGGCTGAAGCTGTCTTCCATGATTTATTAGTTCATGTGCCTGGCTCAGCGGAAGCGCATTATTTTTTGGGCGTGATTTCTCTCGAGGCTAAAACGAAACAGGAAGCCAAGGCACATTTCCAGGAAGCCATTGCTCTTCATGCCACCTTTGAAAGGGCGTACCTGAAGTTAGTGGCTATTTCCGAAGAAGCAAAGGAGCCTCAGGAGGCTATTGAACTTTTAGAGCGCTATTTGATTGAGGTTAACCCGCATCATCGGGAATTCCGGTTGCGGGTAATTCGTTTGTATATTGGCCAGCAAAACACGGACAAGGCATTGAAGCATTTGGACTATTTTCTCCAGGAAAATCCAGATGATTTGCATGCGCAGGTTCTTAAGGCTCAAATCTATGGTGAATTAGGTAATTTTCCTGCTGCAATTGAGGAGTTGAATGCTATCTTGCGCGTGAGACCAAACGAATTGCGCGTTCGCGATTTTCTGGGATTGTTGTATGAGGAAATGAAGGACTATGACCGCGCGATTCAAGCGTATCGAACTAATGTCCAAATGGATTCAACTTTTTTCGATAGTATTCTGCATTTAGGCTTTGTGTCCTATCGGTTAAAACGCAACCAAGAAGCGCTTTCATTTTTGGATCAGGCCGTTAACCTCAATCCCAAACGGCCAGAACCGTATTTATTGTTGGGGCTGACCCATTTTCAGATGGAAGATTATCTCAAGGCCAAGGCCAGACTAGAGGAGGGTATTCACCAGGACCCCTCAAATGCCGAGCTCCATTTTAATTTAGGCACAGCCTATGACAAATTAGATCTTTTCGATAACGTGGTTCGTGAAATGAAGCAGACTCTAGAGTTGGATCCGGAACATGCGGATGCCTTGAATTATTTGGGGTATAGCTATGCCGATCGTGGCATCAATGGGGAACAGGCCTTGGCTCTTACGCAACGTGCTGTCGCGTTAAAACCCCATAACGGGTATTACGTGGATAGTCTAGCTTGGGCGCTTTACAAACTTGGACGCATTGAAGAAGCGCTGAAAACAATTCAGCAAGCGGTCTCTCTAGTCTCTGATGATCCAGTGATTTATGAGCATATGGGAGATATTTTCCTAGGACAAGATGAACGAGATAAGGCACGGGAGGCCTGGCTTCATTCACTGCAACTCGATTCAACCAATAAACCGCTGGGGAAGCGGTTTCGTGACGCCGGTTTCGGGGAACCTATTCCTACCCTTTCCCACAGTCTACCTTGACCCCCTAGCTTCTCATCATTCTAGAATTTAGCCTGGGTCAATCAATGAATTTATCAAGAGAGGTCTTCAGGTTATTTTAAAGGGCGCTAGGGGCCGTCTTGATGGATTTAGGGTTTAGTCCTTTTTACCTTAAGCGGCTGATTCTTAAGATTTTGGTTCTTCTTGTCGAATAAATAGTCACGCCTTGTCTTTATTTGCCTTGCATGACGATTGATACTTCCAACCTTTGTGTCGCTGAAATGGCCAGATGTATGAATTTAGTAGTGTTTGGCGTATGTTTATTGCCGTCTTTGAGGTCGTGTTGATTATCATCGAAACCCTGGCAGCTTGAAAAAACCAGGTGTACCCTCATTCGATGGTGAGATAAATAACAATCTATTGGAGAATAGTCCTCCATGGAGGTTTCCAGGATGCTGACTCAACCCAATGACCAAAAGGGGTTCAGTTTAACTGAGCTGATGATTGTGGTGGCAATTATTGGGATTTTGGCGACCATAGCCATCCCAAATTTTTTGCGTTACCAAGCCAAGGCCAAGCAAACAGAGGCAAAAAGCAACTTGGTGGCAATCCATACCGCAGAAATTGCCTATTTTGCTGAAAATAATGGATATATAGATGATTTTAATGCCATTGGATTTGCCATGAGTGGGTCCTCGCAACGATATTTTTACAAAATAGGCAATGCCAATCTTGGAACATTACCTCCCGGTTGTACCGACCCGAATTTAGATTCTGTAAGTGCATTGGGATTTACCGCAGTTGCAATTGGAAATGTTGATGGAGATGCAACCTGCGACGTGTGGACCATTAATGAGGGAAAGATCATCACGAATGTGACGAATGATGTGTCTACATAGGTTTTTGTGTTGGTGCGCTATGCATTCAACGGGAACCAGCTCAAGAAAAGTTGAATTTTTCCGAACTTTAACTTAATCGTTTTAATAAGCCTCAAGGAGGAGGGCGCAAGTGGACATACTCGATAAAATTAAAAATCGGTCAGCCAAGGTTGGAGTGATTGGATTAGGTTATGTGGGGCTTCCCTTAGCCGTACTTCAGGCCAAGGCCGGGTACCAGGTATTTGGGGTGGATGAAGTGGCGGCCAAAGTTGAAATGGTGAACCAGGGGCGTAATTATATATTGGATGTGGTGGCCTCTGATTTGCGAGAAGTCGTTGAGCAAAAAAAATTAGAGGCGACAACCGATTTCTCTGTGTTACGGCAGTGCGATGTTATCCTTATTTGTGTGCCGACTCCCCTGACCAAAAATAAAGAACCGGATATCTCGGCCATTGTGAAAGTTCTTGGGCATCTTGCCGATAATTCACATCCAAATATGCTCGTTGTATTAGAAAGTACCACATATCCTGGAACAACCGAGGAGGTCATTTTGCCCGCCTTAACGGCAACGGGCTTAACGGTTGGAAAGGATCTGTTTGTTGCATTTTCGCCAGAAAGGGTTGATCCTGGAAATCCTGAGTTTAAAACTCATAACACATTTAAATTGGTGGGTGGTGTCACAGAAGTATGCGGGGAAGTTGCCAAAACCTTTTATGAGCAATCCATCGTGAAAATCTTTCTTCTCAGCTCGCCACGGGTAGCGGAAATGGCGAAGGTCTTTGAGAATGTCTTTCGCTCAGTGAATATCGCTTTAGTGAATGAGCTCACCTTGTTGTGTGACCGAATGAAAATTAATGTCTATGAAGTGATTGATGCTGCAGCCACGAAGAACTTTGGTTTTATGCCTTTTTACCCCGGCCCTGGTGTGGGCGGGCATTGTATCCCCCTAGATCCCTATTATTTAGCGTGGAAGTCCAAAGAGTATGATGTCCATACCAGGTTCATTGAGCTGGCTGGAGAAATCAACGAAAATATGCCGTATTTCGTGATGAGTAAACTCCAGCGGATTTTAAATCAACGAGGGAAATGCTTAAAAGGTTCAATCATCCTCGTGTTGGGAGTAACCTATAAAGCCGACATCGAAGACCCACGTGAGTCGCCTGCCACAAAAGTCATGGAGCTGCTGCAACATGAAGGCGCCGATCTGCAATATTCGGACCCCTATACTCCTTCCCTGATTATTCAAGGGCAGGAATATAAATCTCAACAGGTAAATGCTGAATTATTAAAG
>JBDSHB010000231.1:0-3364 GCA_039918695.1 Nitrospirales bacterium
CCCCTGTTGGGCGGATGGGTGCTCCTCACGTGCCTGGTTCTCCCGGATGGCAATATATTCCATTTCCGGTGTGACGATTCCCTTCCGAGCATAATGCAATTGGGTGACATTTTGACCTGATTTTGCCCGAAGGGGTGGGCGTTCCAAATGGAACCGTATGGACTGTAAGGCGGGATCCTTGGCCCGGGTTCGTCCATACTGTGAACTGACCTCTTTCAACGGTTCTACGTCCTGCCGTTCCGCAATCCAATCCTTTCTGAGGGGATGGAGCCCTTTGCGCACATCAATGTGGAGAGCAGGATCCGTATAGGGTCCTGAGGTATCATACACGATGACAGACGGGTTCTGAACTTCCGTGTGGTCTTGAGGACTATGACTTGGGGTTTGATGAATCTCGCGCATAGGGACTCGGACATCTGGCCTCGAGCCGGTTCGATAAATTTTTTGTGAGCCCGGAAATGGTTGAATCGATAAGGAAGAAAGAGGAATACGGGGCTCCTCCGAAACGACGTGTAATGATGTTGTTGAAGGGCTAGATGTCGTGGCTTGGGGTGGTGTCATACAAACCCTCTCTTTCTGGGGGTTAGGAAATTGGTCCAGGGAGCTTGCTCCAAAATACAAAAGCCGCCCCTTTTTTAGCTAAAGAGTGCGGCTACTTGTGCGGGCTTTCGTGGGTCCTGCTTCCCTACGCTGGTATTATCCAGGTCAGGTCGTGAGGGTCGTCCCCGTTTTTGGGACTCTCAGCTTGTCGCACCCCTAGCAAAAATCATCGTACCGCTGGATCTTTTCCCTTGTCAAACTCTCATGTGATGCGCCATGGTCAATACATTCGAATACAGGTTCATGGAAATGAAGCAGCATATCTTTCATTTCCAAGTGGGTCATCGAGAGGTTTTGCGTTAAATCTGTTGTTGTAGGGTTCTAATCGACCGCATCACAAGGAATCCTAGAGGATTTTGGCTTTCAGGTCTTCAGGCTTTTTCATGAGAGAATGATTTGCTACAATAAAAGACTGGTTCCTCATCCTGGTTAGACATTAATGAGATGATCTTCATGGTAGCCAAGGAATGATTTGAAAGAATTTAATAACATAAGGAATTTGGCGTGACCCTATCGACCATCATAGAGCTGCCCATTGCGGACTACCAATCTCTCCAAGAGACGGAATTGTTTGAACGAATTGTGGAGGCTAAGCGGAGACTTGGCACAAACGTTCTCCTGCTTGGGCACAATTACCAGAGAGACGATGTGATTGTTCATGCCGATTTCCGGGGCGATTCTCTGCTCTTGGCCAAGTACTCGGCTGAGCACCCTGAATTTCCTCATGTGGTGTTTTGTGGGGTGCATTTCATGGCTGAAACAGCCGACATTCTGAGTCGTTCCAATCAAACGGTCATCCTGCCTGATATGGCTGCGGGCTGCTCAATGGCGGATATGGCTTCCATGGAACAGGTCGATGATTGTTGGGAGCGGCTTGCACGGATGTTGCCTGTTGAGGAGACCGTGACTCCAATCGTGTATGTGAATTCAGCTGCTGGTCTCAAAGCCTTTTGCGGAGAACATGGTGGGGTGACCTGTACCTCTTCCAATGCTAAAGCCATTATGAACTGGGCATGGGAGAGGCGAGAGAAAATTCTTTTCTTTCCGGATGAGCATTTAGGGCGGAACACCGCGAATGCGATGGGATTTCCCCCTGAGGAGATGATCGTCTGGGATCCCTTTCAACCCAATGGTGGACATACCCGGGAAACCATACAGAAGGCCCGTCTGATTCTCTGGAAGGGGCATTGTAGTGTGCATCAGATGTTCCAATCGGCACACGTGGCCTATTTCCGAAAGCAGTATCCTGATGTTCAGGTTATTGTGCATCCTGAATGTCATGAGGATGTGGTCAATCAGGCAGACCTGGTGGGATCGACGGAATTTATTATTCGGACGGTGACTCAGGCCGATCCAGGAACGATTTGGGCGGTGGGAACCGAGCTGAATCTGGTGAATCGGTTGAAACATGATCAAGCCGATAAGCAAGTCTTTTTCCTCTCCCCAATGGTGTGTCGCTGTTCGACGATGTACAGAATTGATGGGCCTCACTTATGTTGGGCTATGGAAAATCTCGTGCAGGGCCATGTGGTCAATCACATTCAAGTTCCCGACGAGGAGAAAGTGTTTGCCAAGTTGGCTTTGGACCGCATGATGGATCTGAGCTGAACACCTTCCTTCTGTGGTTTCCCCTTCCCTTATTTGTCGCGCTTTCATATCAATAACAGGGTCCTCTCCCTGGATGTGTTGTTGCGATATGACTGAAGGACGTTGTTTGACGGGTTTAAGGGGCATGGCTAAAATGGCCCTGAGTTTATCCCAATATTCTTGAGAATTTCCCCATGGACTACAAAGCGACATTGAACCTTCCTCGGACTGAGTTTCCGATGAAGGCCAACCTGCCCCAAAAAGAACCGGAGCGATTGGCCTGGTGGGAGCAGGAGCGGGTGTATGATCGCATTCAGGAGGCCGGAAATGGGCATCCTCGTTATATCCTTCACGATGGCCCGCCTTATGCGAATGGGCATATTCATATCGGGCATGGGCTGAATAAAATTCTCAAAGATATCATTATTAAATCGAAAACCATGGCGGGTTTTCAGGCTCCCTATATCCCTGGATGGGATTGTCACGGGTTGCCGATTGAACATCAGGTGACCAAGCAACTTGGTGCAAAGAAAAAAGATCTGAGTGCGGTGGAACTCCGGAAGCTTTGTCGAGAATACGCCGAAAAATTTGTTGAGATTCAACGAGACGAGTTTCGCCGGTTAGGGATATTCGGGGATTGGGAGCATCCGTATCTGACGATGGATCATGCCTATGAGGCAGCGATTGTTCGAGAATTTGGCAAATTTGTAGAAAAGGGTCGAGTCTATAAGGGATTGAAGCCGGTGCTGTGGTGTACCGTGGATCAAACGGCGCTGGCTGAAGCCGAAGTGGAATATGAGAATCATCTCTCGCCGTCGGTCTATGTGAAATTCCCCTTTACAGTCTCGCCGGCTGAAATGGGTTCCGACCAACGATTGGGTCTGCCAACAGTCAAAAAGTTGAAAGCCGTTTCGGCCGTCATTTGGACAACGACCCCTTGGACCCTTCCCGCGAATCAAGCCATTTGTCTGCATCCCGATTTTGACTATGCCGTTCTTCAAGCTGGCGAAGAGGCTTTTATCGTTGCTCTTGGATTGGTAGACGCATTTGCCAAGGCCTGTAAAATTGAGAAATTTGAGGTATTGGGCAAGAAAAAAGGAAAAGATTTTGAAGGGTGGACGTGTCATCCTCCATTTGCCAAGAAAGAGGTCCCCATCCTCAATGGAGATTTTGTCAC
>JBDSHB010000232.1:0-3662 GCA_039918695.1 Nitrospirales bacterium
GACGTGGCAAATACTAAGGAAAGTAAGGAGAAGCATCTGGGTAAAAACAAGGGAGGCGCATTAGTAGCCTGGCAGACCGTTGAATAATGAATTGAGCGACACTCGTATTTACTGAATCGCCATCTGCTGAATACTTGGCATCCAGCTTTGCCAAATCGGTAGATTATCCCACAGACCTAAACGGGTTAAATACTCTTCTCCTTCTTTCCCAATGACTCCATCCCCATCCTGAGCGATCCCTCCCCCCTCAACAAAATTTGCGGCATACACAGCTGTCAAAGGACCAAAGGTCGTATGGGGAACCCTCGATGGATCATCATGGAACGCCACAATCGCAAGTAATATATCCTCTAGACCCCAACGCGCCAGAAAAGTGGCTCCACTTTCGCCGTGTGTGTACCCTAAGACCTCTCTTTCCAACACAGCCAAGTTCCCTCCTCGGCATTGGGCTATCTCTACGACCGTCGTGAACGCCTCCGGCTGCTGAGTCAAAAAAACGAGCATGCCAATATCATGAAGCACCCCTCCCACAAACGATTGCCACACCATGCGTTGATTCGACCCCTGATGAAAGGCAATTAACGCAGCAAGGTATCCCGTTCTGAGGCTATGCCTCCACAGACTTACAATACACGAAGACTCGACTTCGCAGCCCTCGGATAGGAGAAAGACTTCGACCCCAATTCCTAAGGCACGCTCCAGATCAACTGGGATCATTCCTGCATCACCCGCAACTGCCTGCACATGCACTGTCACCTCACGGTCAAGATGAGATAACTTTCGGGATTGAAGCTCATCAAAGCTTGTTTGCCCTCTTATCAACAATCGAGGTGAAAAAGATCCTGACCAGGGCGCCAGTGGCTCCCCAGCATGAGACAAAGCCATCCAGTTCTCATGGGTCCTTTCTCCATCGCTATCCCAAGAGTCATCATCTGGTCGACGCCAATATTCAGTCACGTGAGATACTCCAAGAAACACAAAAGGATTACAGAAGCCCGAAAGCATCCTCTTACTCCTTCAATTTTTCTCGGCTTCCCCAAACTGACTCTTGAGGTGCAAACCCGTAAGACAGGACATGGAAAATGCTAATCAATAGAAAGACGCAACAGTACAACGCAACACTCATGAAGAGATGCTCAGAAAGAACGATTGAATTCACTGGATGAAGAAATTACAAACCGGGAAAATGGAAGTTCCCTGGCAGGTCTAGAAAAAACGCAGCGCCTTGTCCCATGCCCTCACTGTGAGCGCGAAGTGCCCCACACATATTTTTTGCCATCAAGGCACCGTGGTGCAGACTCAAACCTCGTCCTCCATATTTGGTGCTATACCCTTGCCCAAAAATTTTCGTCAGGTCGTCGGGAGGAATCCCGCTGCCGGAATCCTGAATTTCAAGGCAAATAGAATCCGGAGGTCCTATGATGAGCTTGACACGAACAACTAAGTGCCTCAAGGCAACCGACTCCATTGCCTGACAAGCATTGCGAATAACATCCACCAAAATTTGAAGTAGTTGATGCTTATCCACGATGAGCGGTGGCACCTCCTGAAACTCCTGAATTACCGTAACTTTGGTTTCCTCCACCATCTCTCGATTAACTGCCAGGGCCTCGGCTACCACCTCAGCCACACATACCGGTTCCATCATCCCGCAGGGCTTGGCCAGATCCTGTTGGGCCGCAACACATTGCTGAGCATGCCCAGCATACTTCCGCAATCGATCTAATTCCAACAGTGCCACTCGCTTCTCCTCCTTCAATTGCCCCGATAAATTCCCCAAATAACCGGGGACTTGTTTCCCCTTCGGATTCTGAGATAAGTACGTTCCAAGATCTTCACGATGCTTGTCCAATAGCTGGGAAATTCGACCCACATCCTCCACCATCGAATTTCTCAAAAGATCCGTAATCACTCCGATAGACACATTAATGCTATTTAACACATTGCCCACGTTATGCAGCACACCTGTCGCCACTTCGGCCATTCCCAATTGTCTTGACGTTTCCATTAACTGCTCATTCAACTGCAGCTTCTCTTCTTCCATTCGTTTTCGTTCGGTAATATCCTGGGCAACACACACCAACCCCTGAAACTGCCCCTGCAGGTCCTGCATCATCGAACCAGAGACTGAAATGGTAATTTTCTGACCCTCATGAGTCAGGAAACTGGATTCCACTCCACTTACCGATCCTTGAAGTAAAAGATTTTCGATGATGGCACCTTGGGAAAATTCTTCGCCAAAAATCAAGCCGGGCGACTCCCCAATGAGCTCCTCCTCCTGATAGCCTAAAAGATTTAGCAAGGAAGGATTCACCGCCCCAATAGTCATATCTGCGTTAATGACTAACAGAGAATCCGCCATGGAGCGGAGAATATTATCAACATAATATCTGGATGCCGCTAATTCACCGCGAGCGGATTCCAATGCCCCCGTCGCCTCTTCCCCAGTATTGGCTTTGGTATCCGGGTCGAGGTTGAAGAGACAACCGTTTTCTCCAGGGGAGGTTGCCCTATTCAACACAGTTTCACCGGATTTCGTGAACGGCAGGCTCAAACAACAGGCTAATTGAAGGACTTCTTCTCCAAGAAAGGGGATCCGAAGCACCGCCCATTGCTCTTGACGGCTCACAACCAGGCGATGGGGCCAGGATGCACGTTCAGGGGGAAGACAGAAGATGCACCGGAGGGTCTGATCACATTCCCAAAGCGCCTCAACCAGGTCTCGGACGACCTCCCAATCCGCTGAACGCCCATCAATAAGGACGAGAACAAAAGGATTGCCAGTGACTTGAGCCTCTGCGAACTTCGGCAAGACATGGAGCCCCATTTCCACGCTGACAAGAGCAAACTGTGGTAAAGATGGCTGAACAACGGAGCTCCCGAAACTTTTGCCATTTAATGAGCTCTCTACAGACCAGGCACCCACAGCGGGCGCAGACAACGCATCGCGCAACATGCTTTGGGTTTCGGGATGAGTCCCGACCAGTAATACACGGCGATGCGCAGAAATCTGGGCCATAAAATATCGAGATAAACTAATTATATATTTCGAGAGGACGTATTTCCTATGCACCAAAATCGAATGCTTTTGAACATATCATTCAGCCGGAGGTAGAATGAGGGCACAAAGTTTTCTCCCCCAAAAGCCACTAAACAGATGTCAGCAATCCATACTTCGCACAATGGGTAGAGTCCAGAGTGTCATCTTTGGAACTGGCCGTTAACTCTCACCATTGCTGAATGGGCAGCGTGACTATAAACGTGGACCCTTCTCCTAACTTGGAACGAACGGAAATGGCACCACCGCACTTCTCGACAATACGTTGACATACTGTCAACCCAATCCCTGTCCCTTCAAATTCATCTTTCCGATGCAGCCTTTTGAACATCTCAAAAATTTTCCCGAACTGTTCTGATGGAATACCTATCCCCTGATCCTGAATTTCGATTTGGCAAAGCCGTCGGGGTTGGCCTGAACCGGTGTGACGCCGATCCTGAATAATCGTTCCGGTGATACGAATGACCGGTGGAACCCCCGGCTGATGAAATTTCAAGGCATTGCCCAGCAGATTTTGTAACAATTGCCGGATTTGAGACGCATTTCCATAAATGGTGGGTAATTCCCCAGGTTGCACGACCGCCTGCAATTCCTCGATCCGCGC
>JBDSHB010000233.1:0-7942 GCA_039918695.1 Nitrospirales bacterium
AAGCGAGAAGCTGGCGTAAAATGTCTTGATCGCCCATCCAGGCTTGTTGGAGTGCAAGGGGACGAGCCAAGCGAAGGGCAACCTGCCCGATGTGCATCACAGAAAGATCCGGAGAATGTGAAAATGGAGAGGTCATAGAAAAAGACGAAAGAAATCTGTAAGTGAAATTATCACAGCCATTTTTCTATGGTCAATGAATCGTGGTGTTTCGGAACTTCTGCCGGTGTGCAAAATAGGTGTTTGACATTATCCCTATTCCGAATTATTGTGTAGCAAAAGGTGACTAGATCGTGGAGATTTTCGCGTTCTCGTTATTGACCATTGTCCCTAAAGGAGGGATACATATGAACCTCAGAGGAGGAATGCGTAACATGACGCAACCATTGTTCGGGGAATATCAAGGAGATCCCCAACCATCGGGCTGGTGTGGATACCTGAAAATTGTGGCTGGCGTGCTGGTCTGTAGTGGGGTCTTGTCGGGATGTGTCAGCACAGAAAAGTTCGAGTCCGAGAAGGCGCGTGCGTTAAATTTCCAACGCCTTTTAGCGCAAGAAGAAAAACGAACCGGTGAATTGAATGTGAAGTATCAAGACACCCAACGACAAATGGGCTCAATGGAATCGCAAAATCGGGACTTAAATGCCGAATTAGAAGCCTTGCGAGACCAACTCAATCGTTCCCATGACGAACTTTCGCGTGTGCGAGAGGGAGGGATGGGAAAAGCGGATGATTTGAAACTTTCCGAACCTTCAATCTCTGAATTTGGGCTGAATGATCTGGACTTTAAAGATTCAGATATGACGAAACTTGATTCCGATTTGAACTTGGGAGACAGCATTCCTTTGGATTCGCCTATGATGGATCCTCTTGGAGGTCATGGGGAAGGATCACATATTGTGGCTAAAGGAGAGACCCTCTACCGGATTTCCAAAGAATATGGCGTATCCATCAATGATCTCAAATCCTGGAACCAGCTGACGGATAGCACCATTCACGTTGGACAAAAGCTCATCGTCAACGGTCAGTAATTTCACCTCAACGCATTTTTTGAGATAAGGTCGGAATCTCCAGGAAGGCTTCTTCCTCTGGTTCCGGCCTTTTCTTATTCTTCTCTCTAAAAACCTCGTGTCCCACCAGCACTTTCGTTGACACCTTATAGGCCGTATGGTACCGTAAAAACCATGAAAAATGCTTATTATTCAGTGAGTTTTGACGAATTCTGCCAATTCGCCGCACAAGGCAATCTCGTCCCGCTCTATCGAGAAATTCTGGCAGATTTCGAGACGCCTGTGTCGGAATTTTCAAAAATCAATACGGGAGCCAATGCCTTCTTATTTGAAAGTATCGAAGGGGGAGAAAACTGGGCAAGATATTCCTTCCTGGGTAGTAATCCTTCAGTCATGTTGTGGGAGGAGAATGGCGAGGTCGTCACCCAAAAGGGCCGGAAACAGCATCGGGTTTCGCTTCAGGAAAATCCCTTGGACCATATTCAACAAACCATGGCCGCGTATCACCCGGTTGTCGTTCCCGGTTTGCCACGATTCGTTGGCGGGGCGGTCGGCTATTTGGGTTATGATGTGGTCCAATCCTTTGAACCGATTCCATCTCGAGCGAAACATGGGATTAAGACTCCCCTCTTTGCGTTTTGCATTACGGACACCTTACTCATTTTTGACAATGTCGCCCATACCCTCAAAATCGTGGCCAACGCCCATATTACTTCCACGAAGAAGACCCAGCTTCGCCAGATCTACCAGGACGCCATCAATCGGATTGAATCCATCATTGCCAGGCTTCATAAACCGACCAGGCGACCTTCGGTCACGATTCGACGCGCGCCACTCAAATTTCAATCGAATATGACCCCTGAGGACTTTGAAAAAATGGTGCTTCGGACCAAAGAATATATTCAGGCTGGCGACATCATTCAGGGCGTCATGTCCCAACGGTGGCAGACCACCATCCATACGAATCCCCTGGAGATCTATCGAGCCTTACGGGTGCTCAATCCCTCGCCGTACATGTTCTATTTACGAATTGCCGGAATCGAACTCGTGGGATCTTCTCCGGAAATCCTTGTGCGATGCGAAGAAGGCAATATTGTGGTGCGGCCGATTGCCGGGACGCGTCCCCGTGGCCAGACGCCACAAGCTGACGCGGCATTGGAACAGGATCTCCTATCCGATCAGAAAGAATTAGCCGAACACGTCATGTTGGTGGATTTAGGCCGGAATGATGTGGGCCGAGTGGCCAAAGCCGGAACGGTCAAGCTTGAACGGTTCATGAAAGTTGAACGGTATTCCCATGTCATGCACATTGTTTCTCAAGTTAAGGGAGAATTAGATCCTCAATACACCGCCTATGATGTCATGAAGGCATGTTTTCCGGCCGGTACCGTGTCTGGTGCACCGAAAATTCGAGCCATGCAAATCATTGAAGAGTTGGAACCCACTCGTCGGGGGCCCTATGCGGGAGCGGTCGGGTATTTTAGTTTTTCCGGGAATATGGACACCTGCATCAATATTCGTACGGTTGTCGTTCAAGGACAGAAGGCTTACATTCAGGCCGGCGCCGGAATTGTCGCCGATTCTGACCCAACCCGTGAATATGAAGAAACTCGAACAAAAGCCGGAGCCATGATGAAAGCCATTGAAATGGCTGAACACGGCCTAGCGTAAAAGGGCTAGCGAAGAAACCAATGATCCTGGTCATCGATAATTACGATTCGTTTACATACAATCTTGTCCAATATCTTGGAGAGTTGGGAGCCGACCTCCAGATTTTTCGAAATGATGCCATCACGATCGAAGACATTCACCGCATGGCACCTGAGCGAATATTAATTTCACCAGGCCCCTGCACGCCCAACGAGGCGGGCATTTCCGTTGCGACGATCAAGCATTTTGCCGGCAAGGTTCCCTTATTCGGTGTCTGTCTCGGGCATCAATCTCTGGCCTACGCCTTTGGCGGTCAAATTATTCGGGCTCCCTGTCTTATGCACGGGAAAACTTCCATGATCCATCATGATGACAAAACAATTTTTGAAGGCCTCCCGAATCCCTTTGAAGCCACCCGCTATCATTCCTTAATCGTCAAGCGTGAAACCTTGCCCACGGAATTTGAAATTTCAGCCGAAACCGTGGAAGGCGAAATCATGGGACTCCGGCATACCCCAACTGGCGCGGAAGGCGTGCAATTTCATCCTGAATCGATTCTCACCACGGCAGGGATGGATCTTTTGCGTAATTTTTTATTATTGCCCGTCTGCTCTTCAACCGACCACTAAATCCACCATCCCCAAGTCATAAGTTCCTGAGCCTGTTCACATGCCCATACTCAAAGACCATATCGCCAAATTAGTCGAGGGCCTCGACCTCTCAGAACACGAAGCGGAAGAAGCCATGCGGGAGATCATGCAAGGAGGGGCCACTGAAGCCCAAATTGCCGCCTACTTAATGGGATTACGCATGAAAGGCGAAACCATCGATGAAATCACCGGATCAGTGCGAGCCATGCGCGAACGGGCGATTCGAATCGCTATTTCCGATCCTCAGGTGGTGGATACCTGTGGAACCGGTGGGGACAAAAGCCACACGTTCAATATCTCGACGGCTGCCGCCTTTGTCGTAGCTGGAGGGGGGATGACCGTTGCCAAGCACGGAAATCGCTCGGTGTCCTCTCAATCAGGGAGTGCAGATGTGTTGGCCGCCCTTGGCGTGAATATCGATTTGTCTCCTGAAAAAGTTGCCGATTGCATCAATGAAATCGGGATTGGCTTTCTCTTCGCACCCCTCTATCACGGAGCCATGAAACATTGCGCCAAACCTCGGGCAGAGTTGGGGATCCGCACCCTGATGAATATCATGGGACCGCTGGCCAATCCGGCTCGGGCCACAATTCAAATTCTGGGTGTGTATGATCACGCCCTCAACGAAAAATTGGCTCAAGTCCTGTTGCGATTAGGCACACAACATTGCTTTGTCCTTCATGGGATGGACGGGCTAGATGAAATTTCTTTAACCAGTCGCACAGGGATTGCCGAAGGAAAAAAAGGACGAGTCCTGAGCTATTCCATCGGGCCGCAAGATTTCGGCCTTCAGCCTGTTTCGCCCAAAGAACTTTTGGGAGGAACCCCGGAAGACAATGCCCAGATCATTCGCGATATTTTTCGAGGACGAAAAGGCCCTAAACGAGATATCGTTCTCATGAATGCCGCGCCGGCATTTATCGCCTGCCAGAAGGCGTCATCGCTAAAAGAAGGGTTCGAAGAAGCCGGTCGCGTGGTAGACAACGGAGCCGCATTTGAAAAGTTGGACAAACTCATTTCCCTGACCAAAAAGCTGGCGGCATGATTCTTTCTCGTATCCTCGAACATAAAAAAGCGGAATTGCGGCGAAAACAAAGCCGGGGCTACCTGGCTGAACTCAAGGGCCGCATTGTTGATCGAACTCGACCGCTGGGTTTCATCCAGGCCTTGGAGACAGGGTTAACTTCGGCGGCTCCGGCATTAATTGCCGAAGTCAAAAAAGCCTCGCCCAGTCAAGGACTGATGCGACCAGAATTTAAAGATCAGTTTGAGCCGGTGACCATCGCCTCTCAATATCGGGATCATGGAGCGAGTGCCTTATCCGTCCTCACGGATCAGGAATATTTTCAGGGGAACCTGGAGTATTTGCACGACGTGAAAGAGGCGGTTCACCTTCCCACGCTCAATAAAGAATTTATGATCGAGGAGATTCAGTTTTATGAAGCGCGGGCCTATGGAGCCGACTGTGTTTTACTGATTGCGGCGGCGTTGGATCGCTTCCAGCTTGAAGACTTTTTCACGTTTGCACAAGGGTTATCCCTTGATGTGCTTATTGAAATCCATAATGAACGGGAATTAGATACCGTCCTTGAACGGGTGCCATTGGCCAGATTGATTGGCATCAACAACCGGGATCTGAAAACCTTTCAGACTGATTTGGGTGTCACCGAGCGGCTGGCCAAACGAATGCCGACAGGCAGACTTATTGTCAGTGAAAGTGGAATCCACAGCCGGGCTCATGTCGTGCGGATACTGGAAGCAGGAGCCAAAGCCATGTTGATCGGTGAGTCCTTATTGCGCGCAGACTCGATTCAATCAAAAATTCAGGAACTATTACATCCCCCGACACCTCCCCAAAAAGACGTATCCACCACTCGCTGGGTCTAGAATTCGATTGAGGGGAACTCCCTTATGTCCCGTTCTCTTTTTCCAGAGACTGGTCGAACATGAAGTGGAGCCTGTATAACCAAGGCAGAAAAATTAGATTGAAACGGTTCACCGGAATGATTGAGAAATTTCCTGACACACAGCGGACGGTACTATGTCTCTTAAAATAAAAATTTGCGGCATCACGAATCAGGAGGATGCCGACATCGCAGTTCGAGAAGGGGCTGACGCGTTGGGTTTTGTGTTTTACGCTCAAAGCCCTCGATATGTCCAACCGGCTATCGCGCAACATATTATTGCAAACCTCCCCCCTTTCGTCGTTCCGGTTGGGGTATTTGTCAATCATGATCTCGATATGGTGAAGCGCCTGTTCGATAACTGCGGATTGGGCCTGGCACAACTGCACGGTGACGAATCTCTCGGTTTTTGTGAATCGCTACAGCGCCCGGTGATACGCGCCATTCGGCTCCGGGATAGAAGTAGCTATCTCGCGTTGGCAGAATGGAACGGACGGTCAGGCGTGAGAGGATTTATCGTTGATGCATTTTCAGATACCGCTTACGGGGGAACCGGGCACACGACCGATTGGTCGCTTGCCGGCGAAGTAGCCAAAGCAGTTCCCATGCTGTTGGCAGGAGGATTAACTCCTGAAAATGTGCAAGATGCGATTCGCCAAGTTCAACCCTATGGAGTCGATGTGAGTAGCGGTGTGGAACAGAGCCCTGGGCGCAAGGATCCGGCAAAAATCAGGGAATTTATCCAATCGGTTCGTCTTGTGTGTTAACCGTTCCATCGCTATACTCTTTTCTTTTTCATTCCTTTTGCAGTCGAATATCTCATGGCAACCATTCCTAATGAACACGGACGTTTTGGACAATTCGGAGGCAAGTATGCTCCGGAAATCCTGATGCCCGCCATCCATGAATTGGAAAAGGCATATCGTGCGGCTAAGGAAAGCCGACCCTTCCAGCAAGAACTTCGGGATTGTCTGACACAGTATGTCGGTCGTCCGACTTCCCTGTTCTTCGCCGAACGTCTCACCAAAACACTTGGGGGAGCCAGGATTTACCTCAAAAGAGAAGACCTCTGTCATACAGGTGCGCACAAGATCAACAATACCGTTGGGCAAGCCCTGCTCACCAGACGAATGAAAAAGAAACGCATCATTGCCGAAACCGGTGCAGGGCAACACGGAGTCGCGGTCGCCACCGTGGCCGCCATGTTCGGCCTGGATGCCGAAATTTACATGGGCACCGATGATATGGAACGACAGGCATTGAATGTCTTCCGAATGCGGTTACTTGGATCAAAAGTGACGGGGGTGAATTCCGGAAGCCGCACACTCAAGGATGCCATCAGTGAGGCGATGCGTGACTGGACCACAAACGTGAGCACAACACACTATTTGCTTGGATCGGTACTGGGACCCCATCCATACCCCATGATGGTCCGGGATTTTCAATCCGTAATTGGTCGAGAGACCCGCAAGCAAATCCTTGCATTGGAAGGTCGATTGCCTCACTGTCTTGTCGCTTGTGTTGGCGGCGGCAGCAACAGCATTGGATTATTTTATCCGTTCGTCAAAGATACGAAAGTTGAAATGGTCGGCGTGGAAGCCGGGGGATACGGGATAGAAAGCGGAAAACATGCCGCGCGCTTTGCAGGAGGGAAACCCGGCGTGTTGCACGGAACGATGACCTATCTCCTCCAGGATGCGGATGGTCAAGTCAACCCCACACATTCGGTGTCTGCGGGATTGGACTATCCGGCAATCGGGCCTGAACACAGTTACTATCATGATACCGGACGAATCCGGTACACCTCCGCAACAGATACTGAAGCCTTAGCTGCGTTTGACCTACTCGCAAAGGAAGAAGGCATCATTCCCGCGCTTGAAAGTGCCCATGCCGTTGCAGAGGTCATCAAGCTGGCGCCAACGATGAAGAAGTCACAAATCCTCATCATGAATCTCTCAGGACGCGGAGATAAAGACGTCCAACAACTAGCCAAAATGCGGGGCATCCCTCTCTAGAAAATGGCATGACGCATACCCCAGTGTAAAGAGAAACACAAGAGAGGAAGGCATCTGCCATCCGTGAAATCTTTTGATATGAGCAATCGCATTCAAGCTACATTTGCACAACTTCACACCAAGGGTGAAAAAGCCCTCATCCCCTACATTATGGCTGGCGATCCGACTTTAGCCATGACCGAATCTCTGGTGTTAGCTTTGGAACAGGGCGGTGCCGACCTGATCGAACTGGGTGTACCATTTTCGGATCCCATCGCCGATGGTCCGGTGATTCAACGAGCCGCAGAACGGGCACTTCACTCAGGGACTACACTTAAAAATATCCTTGCCACTGTCACAAAGCTGAGAAAGAAGACGTCCATTCCCCTAATTTTGATGGCCTATTACAACAGCCTCATGGCCATGGGGATCACAGATTTTTGTGCCAATGCCGTTCAAGCAGGGGTCGATGGACTCATCGTGCCGGATTTGCCACCGGAAGAGTCTGACCTTCTTTATCGCGCCGCTCAGGCTGCGGGAGGACCGGTGAATATTTTCCTGCTGGCTCCGACCAGCACGGCGGAACGACGGCGTACTGTGATACAGCGATCACATGGATTTATTTATTATGTCTCTCTCACGGGTATTACGGGTGCGAAGCTGACCGACCTGGGTAAGGTGCGCCAAAGCGTTCAACAACTTCAACGTACCTCAAAAAAACCTGTGGCAGTGGGATT
>JBDSHB010000234.1:0-2732 GCA_039918695.1 Nitrospirales bacterium
CAACCTTTTGCTGGAGCCTACAAGGAAATCTCCCAGATTCATACGACATACAAAGAGCGTATAATGCAGGCAGATGACCCAGGCAATTCTGAAGCTCTCCAACAAGAGGCTAACGAGAAGATGAGTCAGGCCGTCACGGATCATGGCCTGACCATTTCGGACTACAATACTATTTTTCAATCAATTCAAAATGACCCGGCCCTCAAGGAAGAATTCATGACGGTACTGAATCGAACACAGTAAAAGAATTACTCATCCCCGCCCTCACGCTTTTTGCTAGGAATAGAATCTTCATCAAAAACGGAACCCGTTTTTTTACGTGGATTAAGGGTGAGAAGGGGGGGAGCACTCAGATGGGAGGAACAGATGGCAGCAATGGAGCAGACGTTTGGAAGAGCAGCGATATTAATTATATTGCTTGTCATCGGTGGATGTTCTGACTCATCCCCTGACCCTGCGGAAGAGCCTAAGGTCAATCAGTCCGGATTTACCGCAAGCGTATCAGGCTCTGTTGATGGTGAAGTATCAGGGGCTGGTGTCGCAACATACCTGCCCCCGAAAGAGCGAGATCCAGTAACCGGGATTCGTCCCGGTTACTTTTTGGTTGCGAATCTTAATTCAGATAGGACGGAGGAAAGAGAATTTCTTTTTATCTTCCGAATCCCTGATAAGGCACAGCCTGGCAACTATAACCTGGTGACGCCCAATCCTCTGAAGGTGGGTGAAAACTTCGATGTGGAGGTCGAAATGGTAGAAGAAGGAAAATCCATTTCATACCAAACCAATACCGTGGGAACAATTACCTTAGAGGATTTTGCTCCTGATCGTACTGATTCGGGTAATAGTAATATTACCGGAACATTTCAATTTTTCACCGAGAACAGTGAAGGGGACCGGATTTCAGCCACTGGCACGTTTGATTTTCCCTTGGGAAGGAAAATGGTATCTCAGGATTCAGGCTATTCCGTGAAGGATGAGTTTAGGGGCTAAAAGAAAGCCGCATTATAGCCTGTTAAAATAATGTGGAGACCCTTGTGAGGGACATCATCATGGGCTCAAATGTATTTTTGGTGCGCGTTCCCCTAAGCGAGGGAAGGATTGTGTTCGATCCATTGAATGTTCAGTTACGAAATCTCCAGTGACCTGCCCCGTTCTTTGCCATTTGTTTAATGAAATTTTCTTGTTGTGATCGGTCTCTCCCATCCGAGGTTCCTACCCGCTTCATCCCTAGCTTTTACTTGACAATTTTGGCACAGTTTCTCCATCAACGCCTGCATACCGGCAAATAGCAAACCGTATCGTTCGGAATCATTCTATGGTTCTGTTTCCAATCATATGTAAGTTCAGTCCATAAGGAATACAAATAAATGCCCAAGATTATTCCTGCTCCAAATGTAGAGGTGGTGCTACCTCCAAATTTAAATCATGAATATTTCGCCGAGGCTAGCCAACATCCGTTCAGGTTTAAGGCCCAAAGGTTTCAACTGGTGAATGCCTGGTGGTTGGCCGAGGCCGCCTTGTTGGCATATGCCGAAAAGGAATTTGCGATTCCTCAATACTCAAAGGCGGGCTTGAACGTGGAAGGCAATCAGCCCTTTAGCCTTGGTGGAAGTACCCAATGCTATGTGGCCCACAATCAGGATGTTGTGATTGTGGCCTTTCGCGGCACACAGGTGCCGAAGCCGGTGGTAGGGAAACTGCCGGGTGAGATCTGGCGTCAGGTAGTAAAGGATCTGTGGACGGACGGGAAATTCCGTTTAGTCGTATCTGGTCAAGGTGGGTCCGTGCATGAGGGCTTTAAAATGGCTTTGGACGAAATATGGGAACCGCTCAAGTCACATTTAGATGGATTGAAAGAGGAAAAGCCAACTCGAACTTTTTGGTTTACCGGCCATAGCCTTGGCGCGGCTCTAGCGACACTAGCTGCCGACCGCTATGGGGATGTGCAAGGGCTCTATACCTTTGGGTCTCCGCTGGTAGGGGATGAGGGTTTTGCCAGAGATTTCTATGTGGGTGGGTATCGGTTTGTGAACAATAACGATGTGGTGGCTCGAATACCCCTCTGGGGTCCCAGTGCGATGAACCTGATGAAGTGGGGTCGCTATGAACATGTCGGTCTTCTCGAATACATTGATGCAACTGGCATGCTTTTCGATAATCCCTCCATGCTGGAAAGGCTGCAACATGGTGCGGCAGGCCAGGTTCAACTCCTTCGTGAGCTGATGAGCCAATGGGCAAATGGCGATTTTGGAGCCATACCCATTGATTGTTTCAATGATCACGCTCCCCTGTATTATGCCCTTCGTATTTGGAATTGTTATGAGCAAGAACTCCAGGATTTCTAGGAGATGGATGCCGCCATGCATATAAAGTGAATTCTGCCTCTGTGATTTCGTTCCATCATGCGAAAAGAAGTTAATGAGTCAGCCACCTCTGTTGTATTTCTATGCCCTTCGTTTCGTTCAAAAAATGAAACTCAATGGCTCTGTCTTAACGAAGACAATTCGGCTCCGAGCCAGGGTAGTGGATACGAAATCAATCGATTTGGCGAGAAACAGACCTACGGTTTCGGAATTCGGGGTAAAGATTGTATGGAAACCAATGGGAATCCAGGGTCAGAGCCTTTATTTCTGGTTTGTTTCGACCTTGCCCATTCATGCCTGGGAGATATGGTTTTTCTCATGGAACGGCGAAAATGCTGAAGAAAAAGACCTTCTCGCCTCAATTTCTTG
>JBDSHB010000235.1:0-4887 GCA_039918695.1 Nitrospirales bacterium
GGGCGCTTCATGGATCGGCCTATAGTTGGACACCACCACCCGTTTCATCTGTAGAAAAATTATCCAGTACCCGGATGCGTGAGTATGTGCGAGGGTGGATTACAGAATGGGACTTGCGACGATTGTACCCTGATGCCCAATTGGACATTGAAATTCTTGATGTGCGGCAAACGTATGACGAGGATCAGGAACTGGAACCCACGATGGGTGATGACACCGACTCTGGAAAGGAATCAGACTCGGAAGAAAGCTTGATGGCTGTCGCCTTACAGAATCAAGCTCCCGTGTGAGTGAGGGTGCTAGCCGGGAGGGGTCGATCGTATTTCGTAGAGGCCATCCTCCTGCCAAGGAATGAGCGGCTTAATTTAGTAGCGTGGCGGCGGGTTGACTTTCAACTGGCCGTCTGCCTTCAGCGTGTTGGGCTATGTTCGCGACGAGAATCGGGCCGCAGGGCCAAGCATGGTGGGCTTTCTTAACCTTTTTTGGGTTACCCTCTTCTCCCTCATCCATCTCCAGATTAAATCAGGTCTGATTATTAGATGGGCCAGGCCGGATTGGTCTGTGCGCAGGCGAAAATTTCAAAGGGAACAATAGGATGCCCGAACTAGGTTATTGGGGGAGAACGAGCCTGACATTCCCCATCAGGTGATACCTATAGGTGGAATCTGATGTGCTTCTTCCCCGCTTTAAGGTCGAGAGTCCCACAATTATTTTTGATCGGATGTGTACCCATGATGATCTGAACAGTAAAAGCGACATGGGGCAGATTCAAGCGTAACCCCCTGGGGAGAAATCGCAACCGAAAATCTTCAGGGCAATGCGGATGAGGGAGGGCTCTTATGGGAATGATGCTCAATTTTGTTGGTAATGATCCGATAGCGTAAGTCAGAGGACCGCCCTCGAAATGGGAGGGATTTGAAAAGCTTGAATTGAGGTTAGGGAAAGACCTTTGTCTGTATCTGAGTTGACGCCTCGTAAAGAATTGCCATTGTCGGTTTTGGGACTATGGCGCACCTGTGTGAACAGGATCCTGGGAGCCCTGGAGCTCTTACACCAGCATACGATTTTGGTATTAACCGTGCTCTTTGGGCTCTGTCTCATCGTGATTTATTTGCATATTGCCCAATTGAAAACCCAAATGGTGACGGCCATGGCCTTTCGGGGATCCGAGATCTATACCAGAACGCTGAATGAGATGAGGATATGGTACACCGTCGAGGTGGTTCAACGCCTTCATGACCAGGGAATCGAAGCCTCGGCAGGGTATCGGGATCATCAAGGCGAAATTCCTCTCCCTGCAACTCTAAGCCGGGACCTGGGTCGTCGATTGGTGGCCGGGCGATCAGGCGAACGATTGGAGTTACTGAGCCCTTATCCGTTTCGCCATGGAAAGAAATCAGATGGACTGATGGATAGCTTCCAGGGAGAGGCCTGGGAATTTTTCACCCAACATCCTGATTCTGATGAGCCATTTTATCGGTTTGAACAAGTCGATGGGCGTGAGTCCCTACGTTTTGCGAAGGCCGATCGGATGCAGAAGGAATGTGTGGAGTGTCATAACAGACATCCGGATAGTCCGAAACGTGATTGGCAGATCGGGCAAGTGGGCGGCTTGTTGGAGGTTGTGTATCCCATTGATTCGGTAGAGACAATCATGGGTATGAGTTGGCAGGGGACCTATGGATTGATGGGGATGTTGGTCGTCATTTGGATGGGAGGATTCTGGTTAGTTGTGTTAAAGCTCGGACGGGTGGCAAGCGACTTGGAAGAGGAGGTTCGGGACAGAACCAGCGCATTGCAAAATGTGAACAAACATTTGGAATTAGAGATTCATGATCGTCAATTGGCCGAAGATACCCTTCGGCAGGCGAAAGATAACCTGGAAAAGCGAGTCCAGGAGCGAACGGGGAAGTTGGCTGCCTCAAATGCGGAACTGATTCGGGAAGTGGCGGAGCGGAAGCGGGCGGAGGAGGACATACGCAAACTCAATTCCCAGTTGGTTCAGCGCTCGGCCCAACTCGAGGCGAGTAATAAAGAACTTGAAGCGTTTAGTTATTCGGTCTCCCATGACTTGCGTGCCCCGTTGCGCGGGATCGACGGGTTTAGCCAGGCCGTGCTGGAAGACTATGATGAAAAGCTTGATGAGTCAGGGCGAAGTTACTTGCGAAGGGTGCGGACTGCCAGTCAACGAATGTCTCAGCTTATCGATGCCATGCTCAATCTGGCCAGGTTGACTCGAGCGGAAATCCATACCCAGAGCTTTGATATGAGTACCGTAGTCCGGGCGGTTCTTGAAGACTTTCAAAAGATGGAACCGGACCGCCAGGTAGAATGTATTGTGGCCAATAACGTATTCGCCACCGCTGACCCGCAATTGATTCGGGCTGTTTTAGAAAATTTATTAGGGAACGCGTGGAAGTTTACCCAGCAACAAACCCACCCTCGTATTGAATTTGGTCATGGACAATACAAAGGGCAGGCCGCCTACTTTGTCACCGACAATGGGGCGGGTTTTGATATGACCTATGTGCATAAACTCTTCGGAGCGTTTCAACGGCTTCATGCCTATACAGAATATCCGGGAGTAGGGGTAGGACTGGCGACCGTGCATCGTATAATTCAACGGCATGGCGGTCAAATTTGGGCAGAGGGAGTGGTAGGCAAGGGCGCAACCTTTCATTTTACGTTGTAAGGTAAACAAAGGAGGAGAAGATGACCAACAAAGCAATTCTGTTAGTGGAAGATCATCCAGATGATGAAGAGTTGACGATGCGGGCGCTCAAGAAAAACAATATTAAAAATGAAGTCGTGGTGGCCCGTGATGGTGTAGAGGCGTTGGAATATTTATTTGGAACAGGAGCTCATGCCGGTCGTGACTTAACACAAATGCCTCAAATTATCTTGTTGGACCTCAAGCTTCCCAAGATTGATGGGCTGGAAGTGCTTCGACGGTTGCGAGCTGATGACCGGACAAAGTTTCTCCCGGTGGTTGTTCTCACGTCGTCCAAGGAAGAGCAGGACATTGTGAAAAGTTATCAACTTGGAGCCAATAGTTATGTTCGCAAGCCGGTCGACTTTCAAGAGTTCTCTCAGGCGGTTCAAAACCTTGGACTTTATTGGCTGATTTTAAATGAATCGGCACCGGAAAGGGTGTGATACATGTAAGGTACAAACGGTTACTAACCAACCTGGGTGATGGGCGTCTGGTTGCCTTGCGAGGATCCGAAGCATGTTCCAGTCATTCTGGTCTCGTATATTGAACAACCTCCTCATAAGATTTGGAGTATTTCCGTTCTCATTCTGTCTGTCAAAGGTTCCAACAGGTGTCAACTTTCCAGTGACTCAAACAGGAAAGAAATGCCCCTCCACCACGCAACCTGCCTAGCTTCCTGAGTCCAGCCTTCTGGACCTTGAATCTCTTATCTTTTGTTTTTACAAGTTTTTTCTTCTCTATCTTATTCGGTCCGACCCCAGGCATATCCCTTGCTCAAGGCAATAGATACTGATCTTCCTACCATTCTTTCCAAGGAGGGGGTAATGAGACAAATGCTCACATGGGATATACCTGAATCTGTCATGACACAGGAACAAGCATGGAATCCAAAACGAAAATATATGGCTGAAGGCGTTGGCCTGGTGACCCACCGGGCGTCAAGAGGCAGTGCGACCGGTGTGGCCTGTTGTGCCAAATGTGGTAGTGAGGTCAAAGTCTTTGTTTCTCCAAGACGAAATCCACATTCCAGTAAATTAGGACGTGCGGTCTCATTGAAGGATCATGATCTGTGCCGGCGGTGTTGGCGAAAGTTGATGCACCAACAACGGAAAACGGGTGTGGTGACACTGCCCATTTCCTTCTTTGTGAGAGAGGAAGGTCTCCGACCTCGCCTGCTGGTGCCAGTAATAGCTTCTGTGCCCAAACAAGCCTCGTAACCCTGGACTCGAAGAGAGGGTGGGGGATAGGGGAACAGCCCCACGCACAATGATAGGTGGCACGTGATCTCCCAGCAGGAAGTTCAGTTGGAGGAGGCAGTCGCCGCGACTTGACTCTGTTGAATGAATCCTTTCGCAAGGGCCGCATTTTGATACACCACCTTCAACGCCAGGTTCCCAAAGGGGCGGCGTATGACCTTCAATAATACCTGTCCTTCTTCAAAACCCAAATTCAGCTCGTTGTGTTCTCCAGCAAGAAACAACTGTTTGGTCGGTTCGGTGAGGTCCTGTGTGAGGTGATAACTATCTCCTAAGATAATCTGTAACTTCTCGAACCATGCCTCGGTGAATTGCCCCATATCGATGGTAATCATTGCCAGTTTCCCGATCGGTTCCGGTGTGCCAGGGATTTGGTCGGGTAGGTAGGTTAATTCCAAATATCGATTTTTATCGGTAAGTTCATAGAGGCATTCCGTCGAACTTCTGCAGGCAGGTAACGCGGATACGTCTTGTTCCGTCATGCCAAATTTTAAGTCGCGGAAGCCATCAATTCCCGGCTCTGCCAACCCTAGAGTTCCAGAAAGGAGGATGGAAGCGTAGGCGAGGAGAGAGCAGGCGCGTATGCAGAGGATGCTGGATAGTGTCATGACTTAAGGTTCCTTAATCGTGAAGAAAGAGAAATAAAGAAAAAAGGCCTACCTAGGGGATATAGGCCGGTCTGCATGGGTGGTTCACCATAACAAACCCTTCCTGAAAAAGGCGATGATGCACGGCAAGAGGACTAACAGATTGAGGCAATAGTCGTTTTTGGGGTACTCAGAAAATAAATTAAATGCCTCTATGGTTGACTCCGGTTGAGGAGGTTGGGATCATCTGGACATGGGTCGTCCGGAGTATCCGAAGGACATGCGAGAATTCCGGCAACGCTTCGCCCCACCCCCGGCTTGCCTTGAATAT
>JBDSHB010000236.1:0-3791 GCA_039918695.1 Nitrospirales bacterium
AGTGGGCTGGCTGTTCACGCACCTTTTGCATCGTTTCGAGAAACGGATAATTGATCGCCAGGGTAACATCATCGGGGTGGCCCGGCTCCTGCGGGGACTGGCCGGGCCGAAGGGTTTCCTTGGGAACGAAAAGCACAGTCTGACCACCAAGGCCGGCCGTTGCTGAGATTGCCGTTGTGCGCGATGGCAAGAACATCGCCGCCGGTTTTTTCCTCATAGGCCTGCATCCATTTCCACAGATCGCGGGGATTATCGCTGCCGAACGGCGGATAGACCGTGTAGGGCTCGACTTATCTAGCGCGGTCGCCATTGTCACGAAAGATGATATTGCGGTGCAGGTTATTGCCGCCGGTATTGGAGGTCCATTCATAACCGATAAAGGCCGTAAAGCGCCCGGGCTCGTTGGCCTCCTTCGCCGCCGTGATGGTTTGCTGCCAAGCCGACCGGTAACCTTGCGTGCCAGGGAAGAATATCATGTCCTTCGGAAACGTCCCATGAGAAATGGCCACAATGCGTTCTATTGCCGCTTCTCGATACATCAGATGGATGCAAGGAACCCCCGGAACGACGGCAATGAATAGGAGTTGTCCAGCTTCCACGCCAAAGTTGAAGAAGAGCAAGGCCACTGGAATATGTCCCTCTGGGAGGCCGACTTCGCTTAACGCACCCGCAAACCCGAATCCGTGCAGCGGCCCGAACGAAAGGCCACAACCCACGGTCCATGCGCCGTGATTCCCTCAATGCCACGCCGGGTGTCAATGATTTCCGTGGCGATCATCACAATGCTCAACGCGATAAGCGCTTCCACAGGTTTCGACGGCACATGGATAAATCCGAGCGTTGCCAGCCCGAGCGTGATGCTGTGCGCCACGGAAAATGCCGTGATAGTTTTTATCAGGTGCATTGTTCCACGAGTAATCCTAAGTAGCGCAAGCACGAAAAGCAGATGGTCAATGCCGAGAAGGGTGTGCTTCACGCCGAGCGTCAGGTATTCGACCGCGATATGCCAGCCGCTCAGGTCACCCATTATCTGTGTCAAAGGTTCAGCCGGCACCCCAAGCCCGGAGTCGCTCCTGGATTATGCGTTCTAGAAAAAGGAGGATTTGCGATCAGGGGATGAGGAACAGCATTTCCCATCGTGAGATATTTTGATATATTGGCCCGCATTCGGTACCGGTGAAACCCGAGACTCACACGGTCAGTCGGACGGGTTGATCTTTCAGAATGCGGCGGTGCTGCGGACGTGAGGGAAACCACCTTGGCTCGGTCCATTCGGCATAGAGCCGGTTGTCGTTGAATCCCCGGTCATCGACGCTACTAGTGCCAGGGGCAAAGACCCTTTGGTGCGCACCGTTACATTTTGTACTTTCCCATCTATGATCAAACCGAAGGCGGGCACATCGCCATCATGGTCCAGCACCGAGTTACAACTTCACTTCGCTCTTGGTGCGCCGAAATTTCGCTCAATCATGCAGCGAGGGACACAGATCGAACATGGGGGAATCCAAGCTGACCAGTTTCTGCTTGAATCGGAACTTGCGTGTGCCGCTGACCTGAGACGCGACAAGCGCATGGAGCCCGCAGAGCACATGCGCGAAGGGATTTTACGACTGGTGAGTATTGGCCTAAGACAGGAACGAACGAGAGGGGCCAGTCACACCCAGATGGACCAGTTTTCCCTCGCCGCTTTTCAGTCTCCCTTCAATCTGCCCCAATGCATGGGGCAATTAGGTTCGAGCAGGTTTGTTTGTTGGAGATCTTGAGCATCGGGAGGTGGAGGGTCCCATTCGTTCGGGCTAATAGCAGCATATTCATTCATAAATAGATGAAAGTTAACCGTTCTGTAACCAGCCTTTGATCCGGCCGCAATAAGTTCGAGTTAGGCTAGGTCTCTCATGTGAGAAAAAAAATTGCCCATACGACCGGAATCAATCTCATGCTGTTTTCGTCAGCATTGTCAGGACTTTTTGTTTAACACAAAGGAGGATGTTCATGAGGAAAGGGATTATCGTACTTGGCATATTGGGACTCGTGGGTCTGCAGATAGGATGCACGATATTACCAGGCTCTGATTTATTGTCTTCCACATCGAATGGGACAAAGACGGTGACCACAAGCCAGCAGTTCGACGAAATAGCTGACAATTCGTCAAGTTACCTGAGCGAGGAAAAGAAGCTCGCAGGTGCAGTGGTGAGTATTGATCAAACAGAGGAGGGATATATCATGTTAGCTGAATGGCTGCACTATCCCAAAACGGAGCTTGAGGAAGGACCAAAAATCGGTCAATCCGATATGAGTAGACATTTTCTTATTCGTTTTATCGGAAAACGGGAAAAGGAATTTTACACCACCCGGGGGAATATATTTCTTTTAGAAGGAACGGTTGAAGGAACAAGAAAGGCACTGGTGAATGTCTTCGGTCCTCGAAAAGATCTGCTCTATGTCAAGGCGAGATGTATCCGTATCTGGGAAACCGGACAAGACAGGGACTCCTCCAGCCAATTGGACAACCAGTATCCTCCAAGGAGAAATAGAACACTCTGTGCGGATTAACATGAGAGAACTCGCGGGTTGTGAATTGTACTATTGCTCCATGCTATGAATAGGCCGCAATGGGTGTCCCCCCCCTTTACGGCTGGTAGGAATTCCCTTGGCATCTTAGTATCCGGGGCCCTGCATACAGGGCCCCCAATCCTGCCGAGCCGGCGTAACCAACTCTTTCAATCCCCGCATGCAGATTGGGTGGCAAAGAAGCAGGAAATAAATTCGAACAGGCCTGAAGCTTTATAGCTGAGTGATTGAAGCCAGACGGTTCACTCGACAAACTCACGTCTCCATCCGTGACTTTCCAGGCATTTCTCCCGCATCATTTCCCCTGCTCCACTTTCATACCGTTTTTGTCTACCGGTGACCGTGACTTCACCTTCCGGGTCAAATGTCCTAATATTATCCCGACCATAGTGAACATTCTCCCGATTACAACGGGTAATCGCCTTTTGCAAGTCCTGCCTCCGTCGTGCCAGGCTTGACCCACTGCTGTGTTGGACCACAGGCTGACAGCAGAGCAAATACCACGAACCATAACCGTATGCTCATCTTTTACCCCCACTGATGATTGTTAACGGGATGTCTCATATGGCAGCATCATTTTTAATTAGAGAAGATGGACTTCGGAAGCAAGAGTGCCAAATGCAAACGGAGGGTCCAATCCGCACTGTTATCCGAGGGCACCACATTGGGAAAGGGCTCAACATTTTTTGCTGGATTAAACCCCCATGGGTTTTGCTCTTACCCTGTCGCATGATTTAGGAAGAGAGTCGTACCCGGTATGAATGGGTGCGGTCCGGGGTGAGGGTCTTTTCGCAAAAATCTTACGGTGTGCGCTTGGCACCCATTGCTCATCCAAGCATAAACCAGAGTAACAACAGCAAAAACGCGCCGGGAAAAGCCCCGCGAGCCAAGAGGTCGATTCTTCGCGCGTAGCGTTCTTGTCTGTGCGCGGCAAGATAGCCTGTCACGATCACCGTGATCAACGCCAGTAACACGCGGAGGGTACTCCCGACGGTGAAATAGTCCAGGCGCGTCATGTACGGGAGCCGGGGGAGCACGTCAACATGGTGAGCAGAAAGCCCAGCACGCCTGTTCGGAAAACGACGGAATAGGCAGCCATCAATCCAGACATTCATAAAAAACTGCTCCTGGATACCCCCCAGCTTGCTGGGGGGAGGAAAGGAGCAAGCCCGCGGAGCGGGCTGAATTTGGTATTCTTCGATGCATGAGTCTCAAGCGGA
>JBDSHB010000237.1:0-3170 GCA_039918695.1 Nitrospirales bacterium
CCTGATTCTCATCGTCGGAGATCGGGGCTTGCCTTATCCTATGATCAACGGGACTGCACGCCTACTCTGTCGTTAATGCCCATATTTCCGTGCTTCTTCTTCCACCGAAGATAGGCCATCTCTAGGACCCTGAAATGGTTCTCCATGAAATGGAATTCCTGCTGATTCAAAGGCCTGTCTTGATATAGCACAGTGCGCAGGGCCATGGCTGATTTCCCAAATTCACTAAGAGTATTGTCCGTGTGAATTCCTCCCTTGCCATCACCCACCTCAGGAACAGTGTGACCCAACGAGGTTTCTACCGCCAGATGAGCCATACGTCACCTCCTTCTTTCCTCTACAATCGTCACAACCAAACATGGTGAATAGGGGGGTTGTTTCTAAAGATGAAAAATGCTCCCCTCCAGGAGTTTCAGGTACTTGGAACCCCCCGAGTCCATCCCTTCAGGCGGATCTTGACTAGGGTATTTCCTCGTATGCCCGGTTCCGTGGCCGCATTATAGTGTACTCATGCTTTAGGCACCCGCAATGCAAAAACTGTGGTTGGGCAGCGGAAACGTTGTGAAAAAGCGGTGGAAGCGTTGCAAAGTCTGAAGCTAAAAGGCTCGACGCCGAAAGGTGCCGAGCCTTTACTTCGTCTTCAGATGGGAGAAACCAGGCGAGTCTGATAAATCGGGATACATGATCGCACCGTTCCAGCCGATACATAGTCACGAAAGGAACATTCTACGATGATAGAAGTTGGGAGGCTCTATTCGGACTCCGTGTCTTTAGGCGAGAGAGATTGTCCTCACAAGGAAGACATCTATAATGAAATTCGTTCGTTTATCCTACAGAATAATTATCCCTGCGTCGCAGCTATTCAGTCGGTGGTTCGAAATGACTATGTGATCGGCACGTATGGCCAATTTGGCGCCGGTATTCATTGGCACAGATTGCGCACCGACTTGTTAAACTTTTTAGAGATACAACGTTCAACCCAGTCTCGTTATATGAGTTTTTGGGCTACTTTTACGGCCTCGATTCATACAATTGGTAGCGAACTCGATTTTGAGAACAAACTCTGGCGAGAACTTTCGTTGCTGTCCTCTGAAGAAGAACGCGCGGTGGATTGGGCTAACATCAATTCCTCCGATCCGAATGATCCTTCCTTTTGCTTCAGCCTCAATGGCGTGAAACTCTTCGTTGTCGGGCTGCATCCAGACAGCTCGCGTCTCGCCCGACGGTTTTCACGTCCAGCCATGGTGTTTAACGCATTTTCCCAATTTGAAGTATTTGAGGAAGAGGGAACCTACCCTGCCATGGTCAAAATCATTCGGCAAAACGATTTGAAATTTCAAGGATCGATCAATCCCATGGTCCTGGCGCATGGAGACGCTTGGGAATCGATTCAATACTCAGGACGTGAAAATCCTGAGTTCTGGAAATGTCCTTTTAATTTTATGAAACAAAAAGATAAAGTTCCTTGAAACCAACTTGCATAAACGCTCAATCTGGAACCAGCTTTAGGCTACACAGTGGTGAAGACCTTACTGTTATTTCACCCACCGGAGCGCAAGTCGCCGATCTGTTTTGTTTTTCATGCGATCGACCGAATGATGCGCTTTCTTCGGGTCGAAGCATTGATTATAACGAGACAGTATGTTTCACCACAGGTCATACCTTATTTTCAAATGCAGGGGTGCCCTTACTTGTGATCATCGAGGATTTGTGCGGTCGACACGATTTTTTAGTGACTCCTTGCAGCCTTCAGATGTTTCACATGCTCTCAAAAACTACGGATTATCATCCCAGCTGCCATGAGAACTTGCGCGAGGCCTTGGCCCAGTTTGAGCGCCTACCCGAATTGATCTCGACCACGTTCAATATATTTATGAATTATGAAATTGACCACAACGGGAAAACTCATCTACGTCCTCCTCTCAATAAGCCCGGGGATTTTGTTGTGTTTCGCGCCCGCGAAGATTTGATTGTAGGACTCACTGCCTGCGCTGACCAGGCCACCAATGGTGGCTTTTGCAAACCAATTGAATATCAGATCTCAAAATCAGAAGAGCAGGAAACGCAACATATGTCTGGAAGCCCGAATGATCCCGATCGATCAGTCGCGTCTCATTGAGTCTCTGCCCGACCTTGGCCAATCGCTGAATGTCCGCATCAAGCTGGGATGCATTGGGCAGCTCTTCGATCCGAAGGTACAGCGGATTCAGGTATCGTCAGCTGGAGGGAGAGTAGGGACTGGCCTCTTGGGGTATCCACAGGCGGGACGGCATCCAATGGTTCACCAACACCAACCCGGTACCCAGACTCCGAGCCCACGGCCTAAGCCGGCGTAGGTCAGCCAAATCTCCGATGCCCCAACTCTCTCGACTACGAACCGCATACAGCTGTGCATCCATCCCCATATTCGAAGGTCGGAAGGGAAATGACTGCGCCCAGGACTCACGATGAGCCGGACTGCCGAAGAGGATTTCTTCAATTGGAGCCATGATAGCCGATCGGCAAATCCTCCGGTAATCGGGTCTGAAGTTCCAGCAAGGTGCCATCTTCGAGTGTCAACTCTCCTGAGGTGGGAAGCGGACTCGACTCCCCCTCGTCGCACGACCTTCCACGCTCCTCGAACCAGGAACCGGACGTTGGGGGGAGACCGATGGCCGCCCGTAAGACCACTAGATCTCCGTGGGATACGTGCTTTACTACCCCCGCTGCATCCTGATATGCGATATCAACTCCCCACGCGTCCGTATTCATATCCTGTCCTCACTCCTTTCTCATCCCGCTCATACACGATCCCCGTGATGAAGAGAGCTCAATTGACGCCTTTGCCCTCCCGGGTGGCGTGGTGACTTCTCCGCATGTGATGCGAAGAGTCAAGGACGCCAACTTCTCTGTTCAATAGAGGGTACGATTCCCGGAGCCTGCAATCGAACGATAATGGTGAGGTCGTCCTAACGCTTCGACCGTTCCAGGGTTCTTCGCACTCGATTGCGCGCGTCCCTCAGTACCTTTTCCGTCATGAAGTCTGCTGGAATGATACCGGAGGCGTTGGTTGGTGGTGGGCAGTGGAACATCGATTCGTGTCTTACAGTCCTTTCTATGCCGGGCAGATGTCACACTCATTTAATTTGCTCTGGTGTCCCCCCTTCCGTCGGAGGTGCGTTATGGCTGAT
>JBDSHB010000238.1:0-2554 GCA_039918695.1 Nitrospirales bacterium
ATGCTAAAGGGAAAACCGTTGGACGCTTGGCCGCGAAGGTTGCCTCCATCCTTCGTGGAAAACATAAACCAACGTTCACCCCGAATGTCGATACAGGGGATCATGTCGTCATCATAAATTCCAGCGAAATTCAATTCACCAGCGATAAATTTCGTACAAAGGTCTATTATCACCACACAGGGTATCCTGGAGGCATTAAAGCCATTACCGCCGAGCATCTTCATGCAAAGAAACCAACTGAAGTGCTCTCCAAAGCCATACGTGGGATGCTTCCAAAATGTACGTTAGGAAAGCAAATGGCCAGAAAACTCAAAATTTACCCTGGTGCCGAGCATCTGCATCGAGCGCAAAGCCCAACGCCTCTAAACCTCTAAAGTCATCAGTTACCGTTCCAACGAAAAAAGGAGATCTATTCTCACATGGTCGATACAGTTCAATACGCAACCGGAAAAAAGAAAAACGCGATTGCCCGAGCGTGGGTAGAACCAGGACAAGGCGACATTCTGGTCAACGCACGATCAGTAGATTCATATTTCCCACGATTGACACATCAAATCCAAATACAAACACCATTCGAGGTCACCAAAACCAGCGGGCAATTCAATGTCAAAGCCACGTTGACCGGTGGAGGCGTTTCAGGGCAGGCAGGAGCCCTTCGCCATGCCATTGCAAAGGCCTTAGCTCTATATAATCCTTCCTTACGGGATCCTTTGAAAAAAAATGGATTGCTCACCAGAGATAGCAGGGTGAAAGAGCGGAAAAAATACGGACAAAAAGGCGCCAGGGCCAGGTTCCAATACTCCAAACGATAATTGGCCGGTTCACCATTCACGTAGAATTATGGGGGAGGCCATCCAGCCTCCCCCTTTTTAAATCAGACATCTTCTGATTCTTTTGCCCACCTCAATCTACCTTTTCACAAACAGGCATTTGGCACAGAGGAAAATTATTTCCTAATAAGTATCATATTCAAGATTTCTCCCTCAACCAATTTCTTTGAAAAGACCATGGATAAAAAAATTCGAGTCGCAGTGATCGGAGCCAGTGGCTATACAGGTGGTGAATTACTTCGATTACTCACCCTGCACCCCCAGGTCACAGTGACCCGCGTGGTGGCGTCTGAAAAATCTGAGGGCATCGCTGTCGCTTCGCTGCTTCCTCATCTTACGAAGATTTATGACTGTTCATTGTCATCGTTGAATACCCAATCGATCGCCAAGGAAGTCGATGTGGTTTTTCTCGCTCTTCCCCATACGCAATCCTTGCAGCCAGTAGCCGATTTTCTCTCACAGGGGAAACATGTTATTGACTTGAGTGCCGATTATCGTCTTCAAGACCCGATGGTATATGAGCAATGGTATCAAACCGCCCATACTTTTCCTGACTTGCTCAAAAACGCGGTGTATGGGCTACCAGAACTCAATCGCGCGGCTATCGCCAAGACCCATCTTGTTGCAGTCGCTGGGTGTTATCCCACCGTCGCCATCTTGCAACTCGCGCCATTTGTGGCCCAAGACCTCATTGAGCCAAACTCCATTATCATTGACGCAAAATCTGGAATTTCAGGAGCCGGTCGCACATCGGCGCTGGGAACCCATTTCCCTGAATCCCATGAAGCCATTCATGCCTATAAAATCGGCAAACACCGCCATGTGCCTGAAATCGAACAGGGGTTAGCACAACTGGCTCCTGCTCCATCCTCCAAAACAACATCCTCCAGTCCATCCATAATTTTTACGCCTCACCTCATACCCATTAATCGAGGCATTCTGAGCACGGCCTATGCCAAATTGAAGCCTGGCATTGATCAGTCTCATTTGGATGCCGCCTATAAAAGTCGGTATCAAGACGAATATTTCATTCGAGTCTTTCCCAGTTCCGAGGGAGTCAATCCGAAAAATCTGCGAGGATCGAATTTTTGTGACCTTAGTTGCACCTATGACCCTCGAACGGGATATCTCGTCACCACAGGTTCGCTGGACAATCTCGTAAAAGGCGCAGCCGGTCAAGCGATTCAATGTATGAATATTATGTTAGGCCTTCCCGAAACACTCGGATTGACCGCGCCAGGTCTCTTTCCCTAAACCATTTTTCACCGGTTTCTCCTGACGAGAAGGGGATGTTTCCATGTCTAAACGCGTAAAAGGTGGGATCACGGCCCCCCAAGGGTTCGTAGCAGCAGGTATTCATTCAGGCATTAAAAAGACCAAACAGCTTGATCTGACCATGATCGTGTCAGAGAAGCCAGGACCTATCGCCGGGGTATTCACCTCCAACAGGCTCCCTGCCGCTCCGGTGATTCTCGACCGGCTCCATCTCAAGAGAGGCACAGGTCAAGCGTTTATCATTAATAGTGGCAATGCCAACGCATTTACCGGACCGGAAGGATTGGCACATGCCAGGGAAATGGGTCGGAGAGTTGCCGACCAACTCACAATTCCTCTCCACCACGTGTTTGTCGGATCCACTGGTGTCATTGGAGTTCCTCTACCCATGTCCGCAATACGAACCGGCATTCCCATTCTGATTTCACGTCTACGCAAGGCTGGTCACC
>JBDSHB010000239.1:0-4965 GCA_039918695.1 Nitrospirales bacterium
TAAAGAGGCGTTGGTGTGCATCGAATGTGGTCTTGAGTCTGGCTGATACCTTGAGGGGGATGGTATGATTCGGGGCTTAATCAAAATTTTTTGGAGGGTGGCCAACGCATGGACATTGATACATTTCGGCAGATGGTGGCAAAAAACCCCGATGGGTTTCTAGGACGATATGGACTTGGAGACAAGCTCCTAAAGGAAGGGGAGCATCTTGAAGAGGCTGTGGAGCACCTGAGTGTTGCTGTCAAATTGGATCCTATCCACGTCGCCTCCCATTTGGCCTTAGGTCGTGCATTGGCTGGGCTGAAGCGGAATGACGATGCCAAGACTGTGCTGACGGCGGGTATCGATGCGGCTTTGTCAGGCCGTTCCAGCGGGGGAGGGGATCTCGTACCCGAGATGCGTGCCCTGATTCAGACATTGGTGTAAGTGTCGTTCCTTATTAGTGATTTCCGGATTGGTGGTCATAATTTTTTCAATAAGGTGTTGTGCAATGGGTTGGGTTAATTTTTCCGCCGATGGTGAAATGGCATGCTGATGCTCACGACCACGTTTTTCCCGGACATAGATCCAAATGTACTCAATTGTCTCGTCCCGGTAATGGAAGGCCTCTCCACCACCCCGGAGAGTTTCCAAGCGCTCGGGTGTAATTGAGTCATTCGATTCCAGGGGTCTCCCGAAAAGACACGGATTTTAATGTGATTGACGATGGGGTGGGGCGCAGGAATCTAATAAGAGAAATAAGACCGATGAATCGGTCCATGTTGCCTTGGCTGAAGAGTGCAGAAGAACACTTTTCCTAACAATCTAACTTGTGAGGTTTCTCATGTTGGTTAGGATTTCCTACATATTTGGACCCCTTATTTTTTTGGGCATTACCCTGATCGGGGCGGCTAGTTCCTGGGGGCAAGGAACACCTGATCACCCCATGGGAACGTCACCTGGTTTTGTGATTCCAGAATCGATTAAGGGGTTTGATGAGCAAAAGGTCAAAAATGATCCCATCTGTGATTCAAGCGTCCGTCCTCAAATTGATCATGTAAAACCGGACGAAATGAAAACCGGTGCTACCGTTGTGGTGCAGGGGAAGTATTTTGGAAAGAAAAAAGAATGCTTTCGCGGCGTGACTTTTGGTTCCCTGCCGGCGAAAGCATTTTCGTTTGTGGATGATGAACGCGTAGAAGCTGTCGTGCCAGAAGGGATAGGATCTGGCGTCACGTTTTTAGGTGTCGAGACAGGTGGTGGAACGGCACGAAAGGGGATTTTGATTCTATCAAAAGATTAATTGTATCTCGCAGGCGATGGAAACAATTCTTTTACATTTCAACCAGTTCCGGGTTTTTAAGTCTTGATGCCTTTATGGACGGTTCTCATGTTTAGCTAACGATAAAAAGTTTGTGTCTATCAGCATCTTCGCTCATCAGCATTAGGCTTGACTGGATCGAAATGGTTTTCACTGGCCTGTGAGCCTATTTAACCGCCTTCGTGTCCGGGTTCAGCGTGTGCTTGCTTCTCACAATTTAGCGAATTCGTAAAGGAGCTTGGCAGGGGAGAGCGAGGGGTTTTCTCCTGAACCGCCGCGCAGGTAGTCCCTTTTGTCCTGTCCTGTTCCCCTCTTCTTTCGCAACAAGATAAGAATCTCTATTGCACCAATTGTTCGCGTTTGAAATTCGCCATGGCTTGTTTCTCACATTCCGGGCATATGCCATGTGTAAACGTCATATTGGAGTGGGCGGTAAGATACGTTTCCAATTGATGCCAGGTGTCCCTCTGATCACGAATTTTTTTGCATTCCGCGCAGATAGGTAAAAGGTCTTCCAGTAATTGGATTCGCGCGAGGGCTTCCTCTTTTCGGGCGATGAGCGCATTGCGATGATACAACAGGATGGCAATGATCCACATCGCAAAAAGAGCTAACCCACGATTCGTAAAAACTTTCCAAATTGGGACAACCAGAGGTTCGGGTGAGTAGATAATCCCGACAATGGTTAAGATGGAACAGACAAAAACTATTGTGGGCATGGCCCATGCGGGATGCAGGAACGACGCGATCAAGACGGCTAAGAAATAAGGGATGGCACAAGCAACCCCTAAGGGAATGTGAAGGTCTACATAGAATGTCCCGACAATTAAGAGAAGGGAAATAGCCCAAGGCATCAGTTGTGGATTTTGGAGGCTGCGGTTTCCTTCCTTCCCGTTCTGCAAGGATTTTCTCCAAGTGGGGGAGCGTGAGAATCGAAGGGTCGTTTTGAGACCAGGCCTTGAGCGCAAAATGATTTTTGCGGCATTATAAATGAGTGGAGGGCAGTATGATAGTTTCCGTCAGGGGGCGAGTCTTAACAAAGACTTTGGAAATTTTGTCTAGTAAGGGCAACGAGAGATCGTGAATCGTGAGATCGAGTCGGAGGGATTTCCTTGTGCCAAACAATCACTAACCGGCTAATTCCCATTACCCATGATGCCAGATGGTTAGCACCGGGTCTGCTATTCGCGGGCGGAGGTGGGCTTCGTAAAGATAGTGGCCGGCACAAACGAGACCGACATCTTCCGCAATGCCTCGCGCGACCTCTGCTTCAGCGGCACTGTGATTGACCATGACGAAGGTTCCGCCAATAACGAGATTATTGGCCAATTGGGCGAATACAGCGGCTGGATGGAATAGGCTAAGCGGTAATCGCCAGGCCAGTAAGGGCTTGGGAGTGACGAACGGATACCAGGCCATAATGATATCGGCCTGTCTGGTGAACTGGCGATAATCGGCGATCACATACTCGGTCTGCGGCAGATCTTGAATGTGCCCACGAGCATAATCGATCCGGCTTCGCCCGTCACAATACAGACGATGGCCATCTACCTCCACGCCTACCAGGCGGTTTGGGTGAAAGAACGTGTGTAGGGCCCCAGCATAAGCAAAATTGGCACTACCGAGATCACAGACCCGCTGGTTGAGGGGAACATGCCATCCGAGAGCCTGTCTGGCACGATCCAATATGTCCAGATATGAATAATTCAGAAGAGCAGTTTCCGGAGGAAGGGATTTCTCGAAGCGCGAACGATAGAGCCTCGCCAGCTCTTCAGTTCTTTGTTGTTGGGTCGGTGTAAGATTGGTCAGTGGCCCCTTGGAACTTTCGCGGAATGGTCCCCATGACCATCGCATGGCTTGTGAGGCTTCATACCAGAATCGGTGATAGCCCGATCGTAGGCGGTCGGTCAGGGATATCCCGTTTGAGCGTTGGCCATTGAGCCAACCGGTGGTTTGAACAGTATTTTTCACTTCTGGAGTAACCTGTTGGAAATGAACTGATATCTTGATCGGTCTTTTATGTATTTCGGTAGTGGGGAGAGTGGTCTTAAATGGTCACGCGAGAATCGTCGGCATGAATCGTCTGCCACTTTGTGCAATGGTAAATTTTCTTTTGTAAGACAAAGGGGTGATGGGACCTGACTAAGAGCAAGACCATTGAATCTGAGAAGTTCAGCAGTGTGGCTTTGCCAAAACCTGCGACAGGAGTGGGGATTTAGCGATTTCCGTGTATGTCTATTCCACCTACCTTCCCGGAGTAAAAGCCAAAGAACTCAAACTCCGATCGCAGCACATCCTGTTATCGAATTACGAGAACAGATCGCGTGGCCTGGTGGAGTACGGTATGGGACACGGTGCCCAATACAAACCGTGTGATCGCCGAAGGATGGTGCATTCCCATCACCAGGAGATCTGGTTCCGTGATTGAGGCCTGTTCCAATATCGTATTCGCCGGGGCACCTATTCCCACATATCCCTTTACTGAATCGTAACAGTCCTTGAGTTGACTGACGGCTTGATCAAGGAAGGTTTCGGTGCTCTCTAAAGCCTTTTCAATTTTCTCCTCCGGTGCAGAAACCCCGCCACGAAAGAGGGAACGAGGGATCGGTACCACCGACAAGAGCGTGATCTCTGTCTGTGGATGAAAGGGGTGCTTCGCTAAAAACTGCTTCACTTTTTGAACATCATCTTGGCTTTGGATGGCAATCAGAATCTTTTTGATATCCGTTAATGGCCCGTTGATGATCAGGACTGGACAGGCTGCGTGGGTCAGAACCCGTTGCGAGACACTCCCCAGAAAAAGCTCCTCTACCTGCCCCTTTCCACGAGCGCCCATCAGAATGAGATCAGGATGTTCTTCTTGGGCCACCGACAAAATGAGCTCGGCCGGTGAGCCTTCTTCCAATCGGATTTCCAGTGGGTTCACCTTGCCTAAGAGGAGAGCATTGGTGCGTGTTAAAGCCTGCTCGCCGTCTTTGCGGAGTGCCTCCTCTGCAACCTTTGACAGGTCATAGGCAATTTCAGGCCCGAGCATAGAAAAGGTTAATCGAGGGAGATCAATGACGTGCAGAATGGTCAGTGTGCTGACTGAGGCCAAACTCATGACTGCCTTTGTGGCGTGGGCGGATTGTTCCGATCCATCTGTGGCCAGGAGTATTCGCATGGGTCATTCCTCCTCTTTCATTTTTTATAGTAATCTTGAGTTGTCTTGCCTTCTCACACGGTCTGGGCATGGGGCTTTGGTCTATGGTCAGAGCTGCATGTTTTTTATCTTGAGTCAGGCATTATAGTCGAGATGCCTCAAAAAGCCCCAAAGGATTGTTAAGTTCTGGCGGCCTTGCATTATCACAGTTTCTCAAAAGGTGTCATTTGCTGGAAATTGAATCTTCCTCACTGGCTAGGCAGCCTTGTTCAAAAGGTTTCCCACTTCCACATGGGCAGGGAGCATGATGATTCAGAGAAGCTTTTTTGGGCGAAGCATGGCCTTGAGCGCGCCCGTTATTCGTGATTGGGGATCCTGGTGAAAGATCTGTTCCAACATTGAATAGAGTTCAGGGTGTTTCTGTTTCATCCTGACGGGTGTTTCAAAAAAATATTCTGAGACCACCGCGAAAAATTCCGCCTCGTTCGTGAGACCATAGGGATTGATATCTGAGTGCCCCCGT
>JBDSHB010000240.1:0-5005 GCA_039918695.1 Nitrospirales bacterium
GAAAATCGCGACTTTTAGGGCAAACCACATGATGCCCTCAATCCAGGCGAGCTGGCCAATCCCGATATACTCCATAAGAGTGCCTGGATAGGGAGGATGCCACCCACCAAAGAACAACACCGTGGCGACACATGAGACCAAAATCATGTTGCCGTACTCTGCCAGAAAGAAGAACGCAAACCGCATGCCGCTATATTCGGTAAAGAACCCGGCCACCAATTCACTTTCCGCTTCCGGCAAATCAAATGGTGTCCGGTTCGTTTCAGCAATTGAAGAAATCATGAACACGACGAACGCCACGGCTTGGGGAAAGCCCCCACCCCCGAAAAAGTACCAGTTCCAAAACCCTCCTGCTTGGGCATTGGTAATGGTCACCAAACTCAAGGAGCTTGAAAGGAGCAACACGCCGACAATTGAAAGCCCCACATTCAATTCGTAACTGATCAATTGTGCCGCAGACCGCAGGCCTCCCAGAAGGGAATACTTACTGTTTGATGACCATCCGCCCAGAATAATGCCGTATGCCCCGATTGAAGCAAACGCCAGGATATAGAGAACGCCGATATTGAGGTCGGTAATCACAAACGGTTTAAAGTTGACGCCGCCCACATCCACAGTCCAATCCGGGCCAAAGGGAATCACCGCGAATCCGATGAGGGCGGGAACTAATGACAACACAGGCGCCATGCTAAACATGAACTTATTGGCACCGGCTGGAATGATGTCTTCTTTGAAGAAGAGCTTTAAGCCGTCGGCTACCGGTTGCAGGATGCCATAAGGCCCGACTTCCATCGGTCCCATCCGATCCTGCATCCAACCCAATACCTTGCGTTCCAATAAGGTGAGGGCTGCGACGGTAAGGAGCACCGCCACCATCACCACGCCAATTTGGCTAAACGTTAAGGCTAATCGAATTCCCGTATCCATGACGGATTCACTCCTCTCCTCTCTGAATCAACACACAAGCTGAGAACCGACTCATGTCCCCGACATTTTTTCAAGGCGAACGCGAGCCACTTTAAAAGAGGGCACCTGCGTTTCCGGATCAACACTATAAGGCAATAGACGGCGTATCTCTTCATCAAAATGCTCAGGATACACCGCAACGCGGTTGGGGATACGTTCGCGAAGTCCGACCTGAGTGACCACCTCACCCAAACTATTGCTCACCTTCACGGTGTCCCCTTCACCAATACCGCGTCGAGCCGCGTCTTCCGGATGCAGATAGAGCTTACCGGTCGCTTCAACTTGCAGTAAGCCCTTGGCTTTTCGCGAAAACTTCCCGGAATGGAACAAGGATTGCGAAACCTGCAAGATCATGTCATCCGCACCATCAGCTGAATCGTTTGCCGGCAATTGATACCGCGTGGCGATATCCCGTTGATAATCCGACGTGAGGTATCTTGCGATGACCGTCAAATCAGGTCGAGCGGACAAGGGGGAAGGCCCTAAGGTGCGTGTTCCAGGGAGGAGATTATGTATCTCTTTGCCGATTTCCTTGACGTCTCCATATTCCATCGGATCATTCATCATCACCGACAGCGCGGAAAACACTTCCCAGTCCGGTCGGCTCTCGCCAACCATATCAATAGCTGTTCGTACTGACTGAATATGCCCTTCCGTGTTGGTAAAGGTTCCGTCTTTTTCAGCATAGGAACAGGCAGGCAGAACAACATGAGCTTTTTGGGCAGTTTCAGTGAGAAACAGTTCCTGACATACCAGAAGCTCCAGCTTCTCCAATGCCGAATGAATACCCGATGACGGAGGCAAAGAAGCCAGAGGATTTTCACCAACGACAAACAAGGCTTTCAATTTACCTTCCTGTGCATCTTCAATCATCTGGGGCAGTGAAGAGCCTGGTGTGTCGGGAATTGGCCGACCCCACGCTTGCGCCAAGCGCTTCCTCTCCTCCGGGTCACCCAGGGATTGTCCGCCAGGCAATACCGACCCGATTCCTCCCATTTCAAAGGCTCCCTGATCATTATTTTCTTCCGCCAGAGGAGCAATACCACAGCCGGGTTTTGTGAGTTTTCCAGTTATCAATAACAGGTCCAACAAATTCATGGTCATTCCGAATCCACCCACAGATCGCAGGACTCCCGGTCCGACAAGAATGACGACCTTCTCCCCTTTGGCAAACACCTGGCCGGCTTGAATAAACATATCCGAAGTCAGTCCGGCTTGCGCTTGAATCGCATCCCAGGACAGGGCTTTCAGTGTGGTGGTCATGTCGTTGACATAGGACGAGGCGTTGGCCTGAAGTTCCGGATCAACCATTTGCTGATCAACCACCGCTTTCAGCATGCCAAAAATCGCCCCGGCATAGCCCGTCGGTTTGACGCCCAGATGATGTTGGGCCAGATTCACAATATTGCTGATGCTCCCAATGGCAGGTTGCAACGCTTCGATAGTAATCAGCTTCGCCCCTCGTCGTTTCACCGCTTCTTTGACCTTCAACCCTGTAATCGGATTGGTTTCCGTAATATTGGTCCCGACGAGTAAAAGCGTATCTGCCGATAGAATATCGTCAAAGCTCACGGCCCAACGATGAGTGCCTTGCACCCGCTGCATGGCATGCACACCATTGAGGTGGCCATACCGCACACTGCTATCAATCCGGTTGGTCCCCACCACGCCACGCATGAATTTCTGAAACACATAGATATCTTCATTGGTGCATCGTCCCGAAATTAATCCGCCAATCGCATCGGGACCATACTTGGCTTTAATTTCCAATAAACGCTGCCCCACCAGCTCCAACGCCTCTTCCCATTGCACAGGTTGAAAGGCTTCCCCTCGACGAATGAGAGGCGCCGTCAGCCGATCATGATGAACGCTAACATGGTAACCAAAGTAGCCTCTGGCACAGAGATCACCGTTATTACGGCCGGCCCCGTGAGTGGAATTCACTTCGATTAAGTCATTATTCTTGGTTTGGAAGGTGATTTGACACCCATCCCCACAGTAGCCACAAATGGAGTCAGTCCGCTTCAGCATCCATGGGCGAAATTCGTACATGGAGAGTCGACTGGTAATGGCTCCCACCGGACAAATCTGGATACACCCCCCACAAAACTCACAATCCAATTCATGGGCCCCGAAGGCTTTAATTTCCGTCATCGTGCCGCGTCCCACGGGCGCGAGGGCTTTCACATCCATGACCTGATCACAATAGCGTACGCATCGCAAACATTGGACACACCGGTTCATCTGCGTTTCTATTAACGAACTGAAATACTCCTTCGGAAAGACCCGTTTGAGTTCCTTAAATCCGCTGGTCGTCGCGGTGTATTCATGGGAAAAGTCCTGAAGATCGCACCGTCCCCCTTGATCGCAGACCGGACAATCTAACGGGTGATTGGCCAAAATAAAATCCAGCACGGATTTGCGGGCCTCTTGCACCACAGAGGAAGACGCCGATTTCACCACCATGCCTTCCGCCACTTGCGTACTACAGGAGGTTTGCAACCTAGGCATTTTTTCAATTTCCACTAAACACATCCGGCAATTAGCGTCGGGCGTCAGTTTCGGGTGATAGCAAAAGTGCGGCACCATGACACCGACCTGCCGCGCAGCCTCAATGACCAGCGTCCCTTTTGGAACCGATGCCGACTTTCCATCGATCGTCAACGTAATCATGTCTGTAGTGGTCGTTGGGGTTGTTGCCATTTCAGTTACACTCAGTGGGTGAAAACCGGAATTTCCTTGTTCCTGGGCATCGCCTCTTGAGCTTCCAGAATGAGAGCCTCATATTCCTCGCGCCAGTGGAGTAGTGTGCTCACGATGGGAGATACTGCCGCATCACCAAACGCACAGACCGTGCGGCCGGGAATATTTCCGCAGAGTTCGTCAAGGACTCTGATATCTTCAGGACGCCCTCGCTTGTTCCAGATTCGCTGAAGAGTTTGAACCAGCCAGGAAGTTCCTTCCCGGCAGGGCGTACATTTTCCGCACGATTCATGATAGAAAAATTCCATTAATCGAAGAGCGGCCCACACCATATTCGTGCCTTCTTCCATCACCGTGACGCCGCCAGATCCCAGCATAGAGCCGGCCAAAGCCACTGACTCAAAATCCATTTTCACATCTAGGTGGTCAGGCGTCAGAAATGGAGCCGAAGCCCCCCCAGGGATAAAGGCCTTAATGGGCTTATCCGATCGCATCCCCCCGCCCAATTCATAAATCAATTCGCGGAAAGTGATGCCCATGGGAGCCTCATAATTGCCAGGCCGCTTCACATGTCCACTCAAACAAAACACCCGCGTTCCGCAACTTTTAGGCGGAGAGCCAATCGAGGCAAACCACTCTCCCCCTCGATTGATAATATGAGGAATATTGGCCATCGTTTCGACGTTATTGACCACAGTGGGGTTTTGATACAACCCATGCGTCGCCGGGAACGGCGGCTTAAAGCGAGGCATGCCCCGTTTGCCTTCTAACGATTCCAGTAGAGCCGTTTCTTCACCACAAATATACGCTCCGGCTCCAAGATGGACAAAAATATTGATCGTCAATCCGCTCCCCAGAACATTCTCGCCAAGATACCCGGCCGCATTGGCTTCTTGAAGAGCCTGTTCCAGAATCTTCGCACCAAGACGAAACTCTCCTCGAATGTAGATGTAGGCCGTTTGTGCGCCAATGGCGAAACAGGTAATGGCCATCCCCTCCAGCATTTGATGGGGATCCCGTTCCATGAGTTGCCGGTCTTTAAATGTTCCGGGTTCGCTTTCATCCGCGTTGCAGCACAAATATTTCGGACCGGGATGACCCTTGGGAATGAACCCCCATTTCACACCGGTGGGAAACCCGGCTCCTCCACGACCGCGAAGACCTGACTTTTTCACCACCTCAATCACCTGATCGGGCTGCATATCCTTCAGAACTGTCCGCAGAGCTTTATACCCACCAGTCCCTTCATAGTCGGCCAACGAACCGGTATATCCCGGTTGTTCCATATTCTTCAATAATATTTTTTCGTATGTAGCCATAAACACACTGGTTCGTG
>JBDSHB010000241.1:0-2882 GCA_039918695.1 Nitrospirales bacterium
TGGTTGGAAAGAGGAATCTTTCCAGAGCCAGGGCATATCCTGGTTTGAGCTTGATGGAATTCCGACCTTACTCATTCTGTTCTGCGACATATTGTTGCGCGTATCGAATGTAGTTCCCGGCGGATTCTTTGATCCACTGGACTTCGGCATCCGTCAACAGGCGTTTCACTTTGGCCGGAGAACCCATGACCAGGCTTCTCGAGGGGATGTGGATATTCCCGGTGATTAAGGCTCCAGCGCCAATGACACAGTCTTCTTCGATCACGACGCCGTCCATGATGATGGCCCCCATGCCGATCAGCACCCGATCATGAATCGTGCATCCATGGAGGACCACATGATGGCCGACGGTGATGTCATCGCCAAGAGTGAGGGGGTGGGTGTTATGTGTGACGTGCAACAGACAGAGGTCCTGAATATTGGTCCGATGGCCAATGCGGATACTATGAACATCTCCGCGTATGACGGCATTGAACCAGACACTCGATTCTGATCCGATGGCCACATCGCCGATGACCACGGCCGTGTCTTCGATAAACGCGCTGGTGGCGATGGTTGGGGCAATGCCTCGATATGTTTTTAACATGAGAACGGTCCTTTCGCCGAATACGATTTCTCCGTGTGAGGACGACAGGTGAAAGTTAGAGGCGAATGAGCATGGCGCAGATGACCAGGACTGTGAGAACCGTGAGGATGGTGATGTACGTCGCCACACTTCGGTCTGAGAGCCAGTCGGTTTGCCAATGTTGAGGATAGGCGGTTTTCCCGGAAAAAATCCAGCCTTCCTGGTACAGCCCTATTCCCCTCTCGAGTTCAATTAACTGTTGTTTGGCCATTCGGTGTCGAGTAGCTTGTTCAAGAATCAGATAGGTTACGAACCCTGACAAAATGACCACCCCCGAAATGGCCAACCAGCGCATAGGAAAGTCTGGACGCCCTGGCGAAACCACCGCTATGGTCATGATCAGTAGCACTAATACCGTATTGTAGGATGCGGCCAACCGGCTCATGTATTCCCGCCGCCGGAGCACCTCGTTTTTAAATAACGGATACAGCATGCGAAAGACTTCGAGTTGCTCTTGGGATAATTCCCTGTTGGTGTGTGGTGGATCAGGCATGAAACCGGTCTTACCCCATCATGAAGGAGGCAAATGAGCGATCATCCACTTGGCCAGATGTGTGGTCATCAGACGAAAATCTTCAGGCCGTCCAAATTGATGGTTCGCACCGGGAATTAGCCGAAAATCCTTGGACACGTTAAGAGAAGTCAGCAGGCGATCAATCTGATGTGCGGGAATGACTTCGTCTTGATCCCCATGCACAATCACTGTGGGAGCTTGAATGCGTGAAGCTGAGATGTAGCCATTGTAAGTGAGGCATTCCTCGAAAAATGCATAGGGCAAGGGTGTTGGAAGATCGCCATCAAAGACGTTGGGTATGTGATCGGTGCATTTCCATCGGTTCATGGCGTCTGCCCCCAATTCCAGGCGAAGCACTTCAGAAAAATCAACCACCGGGCATTTCAGGCCCAGGGCCTGTAATTGGGGATACCGGGAGGCTGAAAGAATGGTCATGAATCCACCAAAACTGGATCCAATCAGTCCGAGAGCCTTCATGGATCGTTCGGTGAGAAAGTGAACGGCGGCATCCAGTTGTTCCTCACATTTTTTGATACTGAAGGTTGTCAATGGTTCCGGTGAGTCACCCATGCCATACCAATCGAATCGAAGAGTCGCGATGGATTGAGGAATGAGAAGTTCCGTCAGTCGCCGATTGGTTCGACTGTTTTTATCGGAGGGAAATCCATGGCAAAGGATGACCGCTCGATTCGTGGGAGCAGCCGGCTGAGCAAAAATCCCTGTCGTCACAATGCCGGATGGACCCGTAAAGTTGACAGGAGCTTCAGTCCCCCCGTCCCAGCTTTCTGTGGGCGATGCGGTCTCCACGAATTGCGCTATGATTGAAGAAAGTAGAAGTGGTCGGTAGGGCCATTTCCTTGGCCAAGGGCAAGGCCGTGACGAATGGCCTCGGTGGTATAGTGTTTGGCAGCCTCAATCGCGTCGGGAATGGTTTTCCCCTTGGCGAGGTTGGCGGCAATGGCAGAGGCAAGGGTGCAGCCGGTTCCATGAGTCGTTTTCGCCTGAATGAATTCACCCTTAAACATGCGAAAAAACCGGCCGTCATAGAGTAAGTCGGTCCCCGGCTGTTCCAAGAGGTGTCCGCCCTTTATCAGGACATGTTTGCACCCCAATCGATGAATCATTTTTGCTGCCTCCCTGGCATTGGCCAGAGTCTTAATGGAGAGGCCGGATAACATTTCGGCTTCGGCAATATTGGGGGTAAGAAGAGAAGCCTGAGGAAGCAATGCAGTTTTCAGTGTTGCCATCGCATCCTTTTCCAGCAGTGGATATCCTCCCTTCGCGACCATAACCGGGTCGACAACCAGGTGCTCAAGATGTTGCTTTGCCAGATTCCGACTGACCGTTGTAATGATGTCGGAGGTCGCCAGCATTCCGGTTTTAACTACGGTGACAGGAATATCGGAGAAGAGGGTATCGAGTTGAGCTTCAATGATCGAAAGAGGCAAATGAAAAACGGCAGAGACGCCGCACGTATTCTGTGCGGTAATAGACGTCAGTACCGACATCCCGAACACTCCATTTGCGGACATGGCTTTGAGATCGGCTTGGATTCCGGCTCCTCCACTGGAATCAGAGCCGGCGATGGTGAGAACAGCTTGTTTCATGCGTGTCAGCGAATAAATAGCGTGTGGACGAATAGTGAGTCTAGCATGTCATATTCTGATGATCCAGGGATGAAGCCTCCTTATTATTTTTGGCTTGGAGACTCCGCTGTTCCATCTTACGTCTGAGTGTGTGGTG
>JBDSHB010000242.1:0-6360 GCA_039918695.1 Nitrospirales bacterium
AAAACGCGGTGGGATAGGTTGGCCTGTTCTCAAAAATTTCAGGATGCGGATGGAGTAGGTCGAGGTTCATACTCGAAAAAAAACACCAAGGTGAAGGGTAAGGAGGTTGCAAGTCCAAATGTCTTCACCCTGAGATGGAGCGGGGTGGTTCAGGGATGAGTCACGCCGCTCCGGTTCACGCTGGAGGAGTGGAATATTCTCGCAGCCTTAAAATTTAGAATACAGTATAGACCATTGCGATTTGCTATCCAGCGAATTGTTGCTGATGCTTGCAAGATGTCGTGAGGGTAGCATCCGTAAGATTCCAGGAATTCTTTAACGAGATAGAATGGTGAATTAGTGAATGAGTCTGAAAATTCCGGGCCTCTCTGTAGAATGAAGAAGGTGATAATTGATGAAAGGTGTGCTGACTCGAAAATTGTTGGCCGAGAAACTGCGAATCTGCAATGAAAAGGGTAGTTGGAATGGCAGAGTTCGGTCCAGCGCCTAGCGAAAGCGGCGCACGGATTCATGGTCATTACGGCATTGGTTTGCTTGGTTCGATGCACAACGGCAGGGGTGCAGTTCGCGAATGGTAGCGGTCAAGAGTTGATCCAGTTCCGGTCTGGTTAATGAACTCATTCGTTTTCATTGTTCTTGAAGGGAACGAATTCGAAACTGTGTTTCCTAGAAATGTTAGTTGGCGGGCCGAAAATTTTCCATAGCGCGTTCCTTTCTATTTCTTGACTTGATCTGTTTGCTGGTAGGTGCATATGAAGAGGCTCTGCGATGTCGATGGGCAAAAATGCAGAGTAGAAATAAGGGAGTAGGGTGAAGTTCTAGGAGGCTGCAGGTGTGCAAACCACCTTCACCCTACTCGTCCAAGGTTGGAGGCCGGTCCGTCCCTGGATGTTCTACATTCGTTTCTCAAAATATTCATCATGCCGGTGGACAAAGTCTTTGGATTCACCCAAGGGTAAATGGCACCCCCGGCAGGTCGTATAATCGACATCCAATCGTTCGCCATTGGAATTAAACGCTGAGTAGATCCAGTCACCATTCTTCAGATGTTCGGGGGCGCCTTTTCCCCATCCCGCCCATTTTTGCATGACAAAAACTTTGGTCTTGAAAGCCAGATTCAGGAATTTTTCCCGTTAGCTCGAGAATACGATGAAGCATACAATCTGTCTACAGATGGATACTGCCGATTACTACAACGGATGATCTGAGAGCTGTGGCCGAGTGGATTATCGAGATGGTCTCTGTTTTCTAGAGCCCTCCATTCCAGAGGTTGTTGCGTTAGGGATATTGCGAAGGCACATAAAAGTTTAGTGGATTCATCGCCTGGTAGCTGACGTTTGTGCCCATTCCCGCATCGGGATCCACAAATCCATCGGCCATCCCGGACTCGGGCAGTGGGAATGCAGACAATGCTGTCGGATCACTATTAAATTGATGGACCCGTTGGGTGAATATCCGCCTGGCGGCTTCAATCCGGTCAATTTCCTCGTCCGTACCGTATACGACAAATGGTGGATACGGACGGCAGGTATCGATGGCTGCGTATAAGGTCGGACGGAGATGCAAAAACGTATTGAGGGCGACCTCCCCTAATCTTTGTTGAGACTCAGGGAGAGCAGCGATAAATGTGCTGCGGGCTAAGCCCTTGTGATGTCCTGCGGTAAAGATCACGGCATGGTCCCGATCAAAGGCAATTGCTCCTTGAGAAATGACTCCGTTGGATAAATCCTGCAACTTCAGGAAATGGACATAGTTTTTGACTCTGGCTTCACGAGATTCGGAAGGAACCAATTGTCCGGGAACCTTGCGAATGACGAGATCGCGATATTTGGCCACCTGGATTCTGATGGCCTTGTCCTGGCCGCTTGTTTGACAGAGGGCAGGGCTGAATGGGCGTGGATCAAGTTGAAAAGAAAGTATGGCCTGCTCATGACCAAACCCCAGGCTTGGAAAGAACATGAAGAGGACGATCAACAGTGTGAAACGGATGGTTGGTCGGGAAAAATTAAAGGAATAACTGCACATGAGACAGTGCCTCCATTGCCTAGGTACCAAGGAATAAAACGAAAATCTGCTTGAGAGCCGATGAGTGCTCGGGACTCTGTGGTTTGGTTCAGCCCATCAGAGAACCCACGGTCTTTCATCTTAACGAGCGAAAAAAACCAAGGGATCAAATGAGAAGCTTAGAAGAGTGAAACGTGAGGCGGAGCACGAGAAGGACTCTGGTGATGGCGGAAGAGATCCGGTGCTGTAGGTTTGAAGAGGGGAAGAACGCCCAATAGAGAAAACGACCTGAGGATGTCAGCTGACAGCGTCTAAAGGCCTTGCCCGGCTTGACACGTCCAGCTACACCAGGTGTTCCCATGAGTCTGCTGATCATGAGGACCGTGGTGTATGTGGAGCGGAGCCGTATAGGCAAGGCCTCCAGTCACGAGTAGGAAGCACATGCTGAGCATGAGAGCAGCAAACGATTGTGTGAGAGGGGTCTTCCTCATTTTGGGCTATTGCTTCAGCATCAATTTCGATGACCTCTGCCGTCAGGCTAGCTCTTCCTTTGCAAGGTGTCTACGGACGGGTACTCATCGATGCAACATTTCACTCCCTGATTATTGGCATTCCGTGATGGCGAATTCCCAATGTTTTTTTCGATTTTGTTGAATCAGCGCATCGATGGAATCCCGAAATATGCGTAAGCTGCCTTTTCCAATTTTTGTGGCCTTCAGGCGATCCTCTTCAACCCACCGATAAATGGTCCATCGGCTGACATTCAAGGTTTGAGCGGCTTCACCGACACGCAAGAGTTGTTTGTCCATGGGTCCCCCTTCCGCAGCATGTATGCTGTGTCATGCGATTAACGTCATGTGATCGTGTCCGGTGACTGACATAGGAGTCCGGAACGAAATAGTTTCAATCGGGCTTGAACGTGGCTTCTTCTTGAGCGTCATGCTTCGAATCAATGGAGAATGGAGATCATTCGACCATTCTGCTCACGACGAAACAATGCTCTTGAGATGTGTGTTCAGGGACGGACTAGTTGAAATTTCGAGTCTATCCATGAACCAAAAAACGAACGGGTGGGCCGCGAGGGGAGAAGGTGTGTAACGGCGAGGTTCGGGATAAGGTGCATGCGGGTTTCAGGGACCAGAACAGGAAGGGAAGAAGCAGTGCCGACCATTGAGCAATCGAACCGGCACCTGAGGCAATCTGGGCGACATGGCAGGCCCACGAGCAAAGAAGAGAGGGGGATTGGGCCGGGTGGGAATGGTGAGAGGTGTTGGGATCAAGGGATCTTGAAGCACAGAACGCCCCCGCACCTAGGAGCACCACGTGTAATCCAAGTAACAGCCCGATCAGGCCAGGTGCCAATCGAGACCATAGATGGGTAAATGGGGTTGCTGAGGTGTGGCTCATATCCGGGCGCTTAGGGTTCCGAATTGGGTTTTGTGGCAATGGCCATGTTGAGAATCCCGGCCAATCGAATGATATCCATCACCTTAATGACCTGGCCATGGGGAACCCGTTCATCGGCGTTAATGACGAGTGATGGATCAGGATCGGTTTGCCGCAGGCTTGTCAGCCGGATTTCCAACTCAGGTAGGTCGATGCGCTCCTTGTTGTAAAAGAGTGCCCCTTCATGGGTGAGCGTAAGAGAGATTTGATCAGGAACTTTATCCGTTGAGGAGTCGGCCGTCGGTAAATTGACCGGCATACCATGCTGAATGGTCATGGACAGCGTGGCGATCATGAAAAACACCAACAGGAAAAACATGGTATCGATCATGGGAATGATTTCGATCCTGGCCTTTTTTTTCACTGCAGCAGGAAGTTTCATAAGACCTATGGAACTTTCGTTTCTTGCAGAGCGGCCTGAAGCTGAGTGGCATACTGTTCAATGCGCTCGGATTCCCGTTCGACCAGGGAAAGAAACATGTTGTAAGGAATGAGCGTAATGACGGCAACCCCGATTCCCGCAGCGGTGCAAATAAGTGCTTCAGCCACTCCCCCTGTGACCGCGTGAGGATTGCCTAATCCTGTTTTGGACATGATGCCGAAGGAATCGATCATTCCAATAATTGTGCCAAGCAGTCCCAGTAAGGGCCCCAACGTAATGACGGTATCCAGGACGGATAATCCCCGCTTCAATCGGGATACCTCGGCGATTCCCGCAGCTTCCATGGCTTTGTCAGGCTGTTGGTCTCGATGGAATATGCCTGCGGCAAGCACGCGGAGTGTGGGGCTCTGGCGTTGTTCAGCCAACGCGAGCGCATCGGTCCATTTTCCCTGTTTGACCATTTTTATCATCCGGTCCGCCAGGTGGCTATAGCGCAACGACCGGTATTGGAATCCACGTTCGATGCTAATGGTCAGAGCTAACAATGAGCAGCCTAAAATGGGAATCATCATCCATCCGCCACCCATCAGTAATTGAATCATGCCTCTACTCCCTTCTTCTCGCGTCGCTTAACTGTTCAGGTCAAATTTAATGGGAATGTCGACCCATTTGGCTATGGGGATGTTCCCGTCCTTCGCTGGCTCAAATTTCCAGTTTTTAATGGCTTCTTGTGCAGCCAGATCTAATGCCTCATGACCGCAGCTCTTTCGAATTTCCACCTGGCTAGGAGCGCCATCGGCGGTAATCAATGTTCGCACAATGACCGTTCCCTCCCAACCGGACTCACGCGCCACACGAGGATACAGTGGTTTGGAAGAGGCCACAATTCTCGGCTTGGAAGTTGAGGATCCGGCTGCCATTGGCGGCGGAGTTTTTAATGCCGGACGGGCCGACGGGTTTGGCGGGGGAGGCAGCGTGTGCTGGGCTCTTGGTTCACGATTGTTCATTTGCAAGGGTGTCCTGGCAGGGGGTTGTTCGCGCTGCGGTGTCGCTGGTGAAAGCGGAGGTTTTTGCCGGTGTTGAGGAGGAACGGCCATTTTCATCATCTGACGACTCTTTATGGCCTGCGCCGTTCGCGTGTCTTTGAGCATGGGCTTTGCCTCAGGAAGAGGCGGCGGCGGAGCCAGAGGTTTGGACGGTGTCGGTTTGATCGATGCCTGCATCGGTGGCGCCGGCATAGACGGCGTAGGCTGGGTGCGGGGAGACGGTGGCGTGGGTTGTGCGAAATCCGGTTGGGGTGGTGTCAGGGGTTTCGTGAGGGGTTGTGGGGTGGGACTGATCTCTTGGAGAGCCGGAACCAATGTCACCTGGACCGTTGGCGTGGGGTCTTTGACTGAAGGGGGACTTGGAATATAGGCCAGGGCGGCAAGAATCCCTGCATGAAGTATGGCGCTTCCCAAGGCGCTCAGAAGAAAAATCCGATTATTGAAATCGGAAGAGGAATCTTCACACGTGGAGTTCACGATTTGCTCCGTTGTAATAATGTTTGAATTCGTTCGTCCTGTCCCCCGAGCTTCAAGAATTCTTCGTAGTGTTTGAGAGCTTTTTGGGGAGCATTGCGATGAAACTCATACAACATGCCAAGATTATAGTGGGCTTCTGCCAACTGATCATTCAAGGATAAGGCTGTTTGATATTCTTCTTCGGCTTGATCAATTTTGGACAGAGCCGCATACACGACTCCCAGATTGGCGTGAGCTTCCGCATTGTTTTTATCGAGTTTCGTGACTTGTACAAAAGCTTGTGCCGCTTCCTTGTAGGCTTCCTTTTGCCGGTACAGGATGCCTAAGTTGAAATAGGCGCTCACTAAATCATTGTTTAATTTGACGGCATGTTGGTAGGCCTGAATGGCGTTGTCCACGTGATCAGATTGTTGGGCAAGTGATCCCGCCATTAACCATCCATTCAGATAGGTGGGATGGAGGGAGACCAGTTGGTCGACGTATTGTTGGGCTTCATCAGTCTTTTGTTCCTGGGCCAGCCAAAATGCCATGCCGTATAACGAATCGACGCGATGAGGCTCGAGTTCCAGGACGGCCTGATGGGCCTTGATGGCTTGCTGGGCTTGTTGTTGTTGATCAAAAAACGCCGCCAACGCGATGCGGGCCTCCGCAAACTTAGGATAGGCCTTCAAGGCAAGATTGAATGATTGCTCGGCTTTCGGGAATTGGGCCTGTTGCTGGTAGAGAGAGCCAAGATCCACATAGGCTTGAGCAAATTTGGGATAGGCCTCCACCGCCCGTTGCAACTCCATGATGGCTTTATCCGGTTGTTCAAGATTGTTGAGGATTAATCCCAACAGATGGTGCGCCTCAGCGTATCCGGGGTACAAGGCCAGCGCGCGTTCTAAGGGGGCAATGGCCGAAGTCCATTGTTGTTGTTCATAGGACGAAAAGGCTTGAGTCAGAAGGTCCTGGGCTTCTCCGGCCTGACTTGAGGGGCTACCCATGCCGACCTGGGTGAGGAGG
>JBDSHB010000243.1:0-3869 GCA_039918695.1 Nitrospirales bacterium
GCTTGAGGCGGCCCACACCTCTTTGGCCATTACCCACCACGCCCCTGGCCTTCCGGACCAGGCCGATTTATGATTGCCCAGCTCCGGCTCCGCAGTTTTCCATAAAAAGTTTTGATCGTCTCTCATCGGTATTTAATATACTCCATACCCGGATATGATCTGAATATGGCAGGCTCCTGGAAAAATGAACGCATCTTCACTTCGGTTTATGGGGCCAGTCTGGAGCGGATCCGCCTAACCCCAATGTCGAGAAAATACGACCCACATCAAGATGGGCTTCTAGATGGTCAGCCCAGCGATCCAATGCCTGCGACATTCGCTGTGACACCACCTCTGAAATTTCTAATGCAAGTGGCGCGAGGCCCTTATGGATTCGCACCCGATTTAACCATCGACGGCGAAATTCCGGTTGATCAAAGACCCCATGAATGTAGGTCCCCCAGACGCGCCCGTCCAGACTCATCGCCCCATCCAATCGTACGTCTTCCTTTTCTAAGGAAGGTTTCTCCTGGTTAAAAAGAATCCCAAAGCACGAGGGAATGTCCTTCGCACTCCTTGTGGCTCCCATATGAATTTCATACCCTTTAACCAGACATTCATGACCCCAGGACTCCCGTAAGGAGCGGGCACGGACTTGCACCGTTTTCTTGTGAGCAAACAATTCCGTCTCGACTTCCAGTAACCCGAATCCTTTCGTCGAACCACCCGTTTCAACATGCTGTGGATCCGTGATCTCTTTCCCTAGCATCTGGAATCCACCACATACACCCATAATCTCGCTTCCACGTTTGACATGTGTCATAAGCGATTCTTCGAACCCAACCTTCCGGAGATATTCCAAATCGGCAATCGTCGTTTTACTTCCCGGCAGCACAATAGCATCCGCCCCATGGAGTTCTTGAGGTGAAGCCACATAGCGAAGCGCCACATCCGGTTCCGCAGCAAGTTGATTGAAATCCGTAAAGTTACTCATATGAGGCAGCAACACGACGGCGATATTGACGGTATCTTCTTCAAAAGGCGTCTTTCGAAATCGATCAATATCCACACTGTCCTCCTGATCCAATTCCAGCTTCCGTAGATACGGCAAAACGCCTAATACCGGAACGCCCGTGCGTTCTTCTATAAATGTGACACCATCTTCAAACAAGGTCAGATCCCCGCGAAATTTATTAATGACGACCCCGATCACCCGCTGGCGTTCTTCCGGGGCTAACAAATCCATCGTCCCGATGACCTGCGCAAACACGCCCCCCCTATCAATATCAGCCACCAACACCACCGCCGCATCAGCCATCTCGACCACCGGCCAATTCACAATATCCCGATCCCGCAGATTCATTTCAGCAGCACTCCCCGCCCCTTCAATCACGATGACCTCACACTGCTTGGACAACCGGTCATAACTCGCCTTCACAAATTCAAACAATTGAGATTTCCGCTCGAAATAATCCCGGGCATTCTGACTTCGCCATACTTTTCCTTGAACAATCACTTGAGATTTGGCGTCGGCTTCCGGCTTCAACAAAATTGGATTCATGTCCACATGCGGAGCCAACCCACAGGCTTGAGCCTGAAACACTTGGGCCCGTCCCATCTCTCCTCCATCCGTCGTGACAAAGGAATTCAGCGACATGTTTTGTGCTTTAAACGGCGCCACTCTGACTCCGGCCCGATGCAACAGCCGACATAAACCGGCTGTGACCAGACTTTTTCCCACATCAGAGCCCGTTCCCAATATCGCTAATGCCCGTTTCATTTGTGCCTTCTCCCTCGAAACGCCTGCTATCATGTCCTACAAGTGTGTTGCCTGGTATAGAATGGAGATCTCCGCTCGGGAAATAGTATGCTCAATCAGATTCCTCAGTCAGCCCCCGCAGGATGTTGCACAGTAATTGCCGCCGCCCAATTTCCGGATCCTGGAGACGTCAGATAAGCCTTCCCGCCGCCTTGGATCTGTTGTTCGGGGCCCCATTCTCCTGTGGCAATTTCAATCCAACGGACCACCAACGGCTCTTGCGTGCTGGACACATCGATTCGCACTCCACCGCCAACTGGTAGGTACAGGGCAAAGGCATGGCCCCTGTGGGCAGACAGATAGGCGTGATTCGGCTTGTGATCTGTGAGCAGATCGTTTGCGGGTTCCAGGGTCCACAATGGTATCTGCGACTCCAGCTTTCTCGCCCCGCGAATACTGGCCACGGCCTTGTCATGAAGTCCCAGTCCTGCCGTGGGACGATGGAAACGAATAGACGCCGCCCCGCCCAACAGATTCCGCCAGAACCGTTCGATCCCGTCCTGGTCGTTTCCAAATCGCTGGCCGGTCGCACCATAGATCTTTATTATATTGATCGGTCGCGGATGCTTCGCCAGGTAATTTCGGGCTCGGAGAAATTGGTCCCAATGCTTTTGTCCACTCTGGTGATTATTCTGCGACACGTCGACGAAATCGTAGACCTCCAAATGATCGAACGTCCGCCTATGCTCCTCAGTGGTAATATCCCAGTCCCCCCACATTTCCGTGACAAAAATCTTTCTGCCTTCCTTTTCGGCTCGATGCTTGATGTATGTCGCCCAATAACGAGCCCACTCTTCCTCACCATTTGTTTCGTTGTCCATGCAATAGAGCACATGATGGTATCGCAAGGTATATTCCAGCATCTTATCCACAAATCGCTTTTGATAATGCAAGACCACATGGTTATTTCGCTGCCCGGGCGTCGTAAAAAAGAACGGTTGCTTGTTGTGATAGGCGGGTTCGGGATAACGTTCGACCAATCCCGATTCCTGAAATGTGTAGTTAATATTATTGCGCGGGTTATACGGCTGAAGATGCCAGGTGTCACCCATGTAGTCCCAAGGGTCCCAAATCTCGACCTGCACAATGATGCCGCGCTTGGCCGTTTCTCGCAGCATCCGTTCGAATCGTGTCCAGTACTCCTCGCTCCACTGCTCTAAATCATACTGGCCATCCTTCACCTGTTTAAACGGGAAGACCTCGAAACCCCGATCCTGTCGGCTGCTCATCGTGTTCCGGATAACATTGCCACCTGCGGCTACCAACCGATCGAGCTGCGCCAGAAGATCTTTTTCCGGCCATTGAAACAGACTGTCGTCATCGCTCCCGCCTAACAACAGCACAGGTTTTCCATGATCACTCCAGTACCACGGATTCTTCGTCCACGGTTGCAACACAGGCTCGGCCGCAACGACATTGACCGAACAACTTATCACCAGCAAAAATATCCAGATCATCGACTCTCTAAATTTCATCGCTCCCTCCCGCCATCAATACTCTTTCTGTTTTACTTAACCTTACAACTGATATCTACCTACTTTCAGGGATAGAAGGCCTATGGTACAGTGACTTCTTTCCTAAACGCGAACCACAACCATGGCGGTAATAATGCACACACACCAACGGTCCTTTCGAATCCTCCTAAATTGTTTCGCAGCAGTCCTCTTCGGAGGCCTAGTCCTTTTGTCAATGGCCCAAGCAGAGGTCGCATCAAAATCCCGTTTAAGCCCATATCCTGGCGGCCAATCCAGCGCATTGCACGGAGTTCTGGAGAAGGGAACATTACGGGTCGGCATCGCATTATTTACCCCTTGGACCTTCAAAAATAAAGATGGCGAAATGGTCGGATTTGAAATTGACGTGGCCAGACAATTGGCAAAGGACCTCGGGGTACAACCTGAGTTTCATGTCTTCAAATGGGAAAAAATCATGCAGGCCCTTCTAAATGGGGAAATTGATATTATCGCAGCAGGCATGGTGATAACCCCTCAACGAGCGCTGAAAGTCAATTTCAGCCAACCCTATAACTCATCCGGGGTCGGATTGGTCACGAATATTCCATTAACGAAAG
>JBDSHB010000244.1:0-2737 GCA_039918695.1 Nitrospirales bacterium
ATGGTACCCATGCAACGGGTAGGGCAGCCTGAAGAAGTGGCCGTGGTCGTAGGATTTTTGGCCTCAGAAGGAGCCAGTTATCTTTCCGGTCAAGTAATTGGTGTGAATGGCGCGATGGCCTCTTGAATCCCATGCCTGCGAAACTTCATCATTCCATGGTCACGGGCAATACCCCAATGCCTTTCGGTGAGTCGCTCTCTCCTCCGGAGGACGGTCCAGCTTTACCCAAATATGCTGTAGTCATTCCAGCCTATAACGAAGCCAAGACCATCAGAACAGTGGCCGAAGGTGCGTTGCAATGCCTTTCGAAGGTCATTGTAGTGGATGATGGATCCGTCGACGATACCTTTCAGGCCTTAGAAGGGTTGCCGCTTACCCTTCTTCGGCATCCCACCAATTTAGGGAAAGCAGCCAGTCTGTGGTCAGGATTTCAACATGCCCTTCAACAGGGCAGCACCGCTGTCGTGACATTAGATGGAGATGGGCAACATGCTCCTGAGGATATTCCTTTCCTGCTCAATGCTGCAGAACAGGCATACAATTTCATTATCATCGGAGCCAGAACACGACCCTGGACACGTGCTATTTGGCATCGCATTCTCGCGAATCGGATTGCGGATTTTTGGATTTCTTGGGCAGCAGGATACCCGATTGAGGATAGCCAATCCGGGTTTCGGGTGTATCCCTCAGCCCTCTTATATCAAGTAAAACTCCCGACCGACCGGAAAAACAGCTTTGTGTTTGAAAGTGAAATTCTAATTGAGGGGGCCAATTTGGGATTTCGAAGCCTTCCCCTTCCCATTGAATCGGAGCCTCGCGCCCTCCCCCGACCAAGTTATTTCCGCCCTATTGTTGATATCTCCCGAATAACGATCATGGTAGGGAAACGGCTGCTTTCTGAAGGTATGGCTCCCAGAAAACTTCTTTCAGCAGTTTTAGGGCATGTTTTCGACAATCCATTACCAAATTTGCCTCATCTAACTCACGTTCCCCAACCCGAAAAATACAAACGGCCCTAGAGCATTCGAATCTAGGGCCGTTCATGGCCTTCAAAGACCAAAAATTAAATCTTCATTGGGTTGGAGAATCCATCTTTAGATTGTGAAGTTTTTCAACCCGCCCTGACCGATCCCTACTTCATCACAACAAGGACAGCTTCCCCCGAATATTTCCGTCCAGACGTTGGATCCACGCATTATAATTGGAATGAATAGTTCCATCAGCAGCATCATACTTCAGATTTGAGCTTTCCTTATGTTTAATACTATAAGAGTTGGTCGTGTAAAGAATATCAACTGCGGCCATATGTCCACGGACATGCAACGTGGCAACAATATGCCCCGGTTTTACGACTTGCATATTCCAAGGTGGTGTGGAACCCGTCGATGCACTCACAATGGCTTTGGTGACATCTTCCAGAATCGGCTCTTTTCCTGATACGGGGGTGATCGTGGCCTCATTGACATTAAATAGAGGAGCCGTTCGACATCCTCCAAAAACAATCAGAATGAACCCGACCACCATAACCCGCATCATAATTCGATTCATTGTTCATTTCTCCTCATAAATTTCATTAACGTTTTATCCAAAGCCGGAAGATGTTACCAGGACGGTATGTGGCCTCATCCGGCAATGTTAAATGATATTGGTAGGACCGCTCCTCCACTAACATTGCAAATTATCAAAAACGAAGTTTTCAGAATGTTAATCTGAACCCTCTTCCGAACTCCAGATTCCTTCGATTTCCACCAATAAATCTTTTCTGCAAAGGTCACCAATTAAAAACAAGGCAGGAACACGTTCAAGTCCTCCAGCGGAAATCACCTGTTGAACCTGCTTTAAATCTTTCCCTAGCCTCATATACACTTTCAATAGGCTAGGGCACGCCCAATCGCATTTTTTTTCGCTGTTACTCAAGGCACTTTGTTGCAACAATTTCTCAATATTAGCCAACGTCTCCTTGGTTTGTTGAACAGGGTTTCCAACGTATTGAGTGGCATGACCAACGATACTGGCGGTTCCAGCCATGTATAAGAAGCTCTTATCTTTTGATGATCTAACCATCGTCGCTCTTGCAAATGAAGGGCTTTGAGGTCCATATAGCGGGGGATAATGATACGCACTCACTTGTCGTGGGTTTTCATAGTGCCTACCGGGTTGGTTCCCAGCCAAGAAAACAATCTGAACAGGACCGCCTTGCGTTCCCACGGCGCTGGCTGCCGGCAGGACAGACTGTAAGTCCGAAAATCTAGCTGCAAAAGCCTTGTGGCGACCCACGCAAAATCTTTTGTATCGCTCTAGTCCATCTTGCTCAGTATTAATAGCCGGAAAATAATTCCACATTCGAAACAGATTCGGGTAACCTGCCGTCTCACAAAATGCCAGAATATGTTCATAGGCTGCGCAAACGAGATCGTCCAGCTCCACCGCTGAAGATTCTCCACCTTCCCAGCACCCTAGTAAAAATTCACCGTTACCTGCGGTACGCAAAGAGCGGGTTTGGTCAAAAGACACGGGAGTCCTGCTCAACCACACCTCCACCAATTCCATCTCACCTATTTGCGGCATTGCCACATGAATGGAAAGTTCGGAGGAAACGCCACGAACAGAAGCTTGCGTGTCATATCTCATCATGCCCAGTACATGACCGGGAGCATCATTAAGAAATTGACCTATGATCGTCGACGGCACATAAACGATTTTTAATGCATCACGAATGGGGGAAATACCAGTATGG
>JBDSHB010000245.1:0-5087 GCA_039918695.1 Nitrospirales bacterium
TTCACCGGTCAAGCCTGCCAGCTGCATGATTATTGGCTTATTAAGGGCGTCGGCAGCCGAAGTAAAGCCAAGGATTGTCAGATAATCTTCTGGCAGTAGAATATGTCCGGGCTCAAGCTCGGAAGGCAGTCTGCCCGACACTAGCTCGGGTTTGGCTGCGGTGCTGTAATCGGCCAAGCTGGCAGTATACTTCTTGACATTGGTCACGCCCTGACGGGTGAGGTATTGAGCGGTGAGCATGTATTGGACATTAACGCGGTCCACTCCCTCAATCTTCTGCAGTGCAGCGATATCAGCTTTCGTCAGCCGTTTGACGCGGAAGTTACCGTCACCCGTCAAACTGGTGCTTGATGGGTCATAGACCTGCGGTTAGCCGTGCGATAAAACTGTTGTATGGAAAGGTTGCCCCCTCCAAAATAAAGTCCTCCAGGGCATCTTTTATGTCAATGTTCTCGAAATACATGTGATCGTTTTACACTTCTCGCTTTGGCGTTTAGCTGTTGTGAAGTTGTATTATTTGGACCATGATTGTCTCGAACTTTGAATGACCCTATGACAACAGACAAACTAGAAGATTTTCAGTTTTTCCCAACTTAAATCGTGCTTGCATTGATCCACATATGAACAATAATGCTTGCGGCCTAACCAAGGGCAATGAGCGGGGTCCATTTGAGATGACTGAAAAACGTGTATTTCCCTTTAGCCTGTCTCATGCGAGTGACACCGGCCGAAGATTCGATGGAGAGAAGGCTACCTCCAACTCCCGCAGTCATCGCCACCAACAATCTTTGTCCTTCGGTCATCTCGGGATACATGTTCAACACGGCAAATATGATCGTGATATTATCGATAATGGACCATAAAATCCCGACCATTGGGAGTGTATCACCTCAGCGGCCAAGGCCAGGTAGACGATAAACCCAAGCGCGCGCGCATAACGACACCATAGAAACACAACAGTGTATCCCACTCAGCGTGTGAAACCCTTCGAAAGATAGCAAATGGCATCACATCCTCGAATCACGTCATAATAATACATCGAGGAATGCTCCTGTTGTCGTTTCAGGTAGTACCCAAGAATTCCTAAACACGAAAATCCGGTTATCCTGCTCAGCATAGGCGAAAGATGGCTTATATTGTGAAAGCTTACCGCAGCGCAAATGGTTAGAAGAAAAAAAACGGATCATACGGAAATTATGGTTCGAGCCCTTCGCCGGTGCTCTCAGGACAGTCTCTGGAATGATCCGTGCCTTTCCTTGTCCTGAGAGCAACGAAGGATCTGTGCCCAGCCCAACCAAGCTATGGCTCAGCCAGATGCTTCGCGCTGCTCGCATGACCTATTCTGTTGAGTGTGTTTCCCACCTGCTCTTCTTGTCATCCTCAGGCGTTCAATGGATCCCATTAGGATTCATCTGTTCAGAATGATGGGCGCTATAGGGCGTAGAACCCTATATTCTGTATGATCCGCAGGATTGAAATCCGGGGAATAAGGCGGCAGAAAGAGAAGGGGGTTCCCCATCGAGCCCTGGTAATCTATGCCCTTGACCCACCGTAAACTTGTCTGCACTCTGCTGAGAGGCATACAAGCTCCCGTCGGTAATGTTGTTGACAAACGGGGGGTCAATTCGTCCGGACAAACACTTACACAAGCCATCGTATTGTATTGTTTGGTTGAAACCCCAACGGACTTAAAAGATGCGTAAGGAATAGTCGATGAAAACCCTACTGGGGCGAGAACCCGAGAACTCCCGTGTCAGAGCCTCTTTGAAAAGGGAGGCATCCAATAGGTGTTCAGTTGAACAAACCATGGTTTCTGGAAAAGCATGGATGAGAGTGAAATCCTTGTCCGGTTGGTTTATTGATATTATTTTAGTTCATAATCCGCAGAAGAAATCAGCAAAGAAGGTCGTTTGAATTTGGAGAATAAAAATCCAGAGAAGTGAGAATGGGGTCTTGAGAGCTAAGCAATGCCCTTTTAACCATTGCCTCTAATTCTCGAATATTTCCCGGAAATTTGTAATTTTCCAACACGGCAGAAACTGAATAATCAATATCGAGTTTTGGACGGCCGATTTCTTCACCATAGGTGAGTATGATTTTCATGGCCAAGGGAATAATGTCTTCGCTGCGTTCCCGGAGAGGTGGAATGGAAATTTGATTGTTCTGAAGGAGCTTTAGTAATTCGGGGTGAAATTTTTCTTCATGATCTGGTTGATCCGGTGCGATTGCACTGGCCAGCACGACATGATTATTGATGGGAAGAGGGTCGGATCCGCCCATTCGACAAAAGGAACGGGTACGAATAACCTCGGCTAAAGAGCCTTGGGTTGGATGGGACATATGTTCAATTCCATCAATAAATAGGGTTCCCCCATCGGAATGTTCAAAGGCCCCAGGCATGCCCTGACTGGTTCCGCTAAAGACTCCTCGTTCATAGCCAAATATATGGGGGTCCAGGAGTGCTTCTTTTTGTTCGTTGCAACTGACCGCGACAAAAGGGCCCAGGTGTTTGGGGCTGTTATAATGAAAAACACGTGATAAGAATTCTTTTCCGGTTCCCACCTCTCCTTGAAGAAAAATTAGAGCAGTGCCCTGGGAGGCAAGTAATTTGAGTTTTTCAACAACCTTTGCCATGGATGGAGTTGTGGCAATCACATGGTCCCATGAATATTGACGTTGTTTCTCGGAAGCGGTGTACTCAATGCGGCGCCTCAGTTCGAGGAAATTGAGTGCGCGATCCAAGGCCGGTTCAACTGTTGAAAAATCAACCGATTTGATCAAGAAGTCGTATGCTCCCAGACGCATCGCTTCTACGGCATCTTCGATGGTGCCATAGGCCGTCAACATGACAACCAGAATTTTTGAATTCGTTTGCCGAACTCGCCGCAAGGTTTCCAGTCCGTCCATTTCAGGCATTTTGAGATCTAAGAAAAGCAGATCGGGAATTTCATGATCTAATGCCTCCAGGAGTAATTCTCCGGAGTTAAAACTTTTGACCAGATGCCCTTTTCTTGCCAACAGGCGACTTAACGCGGAACATACATTTTGGTCATCGTCGGTCACATAAATTGTTGCACGCATAGCAGTCCTTGTATTTTGGATCAATAAAGAAGTGGTACGGCCATCTCCTTGTACTCTTACATCTTTGGTCCTCGATTTCAACCTTACAAGAACTCATGAGTACAGGCGATATATCAGAAAGTATGGATGGTTTTCATTTTGTGTTCGTTGGTAAGAGAGCCCCCAACCATCGTCCTGTATCCAAGGGGTATTTGGATATTCGTCAGGACTGATTTTAGGAGGATCCCTCCACCAATGAATCATGAACCAGACAAAGGAAATGCGTTTGATGTCGTATTTCCTCTTTCGTTGCCGCACTCACCACGGCTCCCACCGATAGCCCATAGCTTCAACCATTTCAAAGGGGGTGTCCGTTTCGGCCAGGTAGATGCCGATCGCCAAACCGATAATGACGATGAATACCCATACTCTAGGTGGCGGTTTCATTGGCGCCTCCTCTTGCAAAGCTAGAAAGCAAAGTTCATACCCATCGAGCATCCCTAATGTCTGGAGAATATTCAACGGATGCGACCCACCAAATGTATCCATTGTTTCCGCGCTCTGTCGCCATGGCTTCACCGTAAGATTTGCGATTTCTTAACGGTACGAAAATAAGCTGGTGTGCGATGATGCACAGGAGGGTGTGTGTGAATTGGCACCGTTTTTCAGGGTATGGCTACTCTGTATGAAGCCAGCAGTCAGGGAAATTTCATACCGGCACAGTCAAAAAAGTGAAGGTAAACCGGAATCAATTTCCTCACCAGTCGCTTGTTGGTTGAGGCATTTGGAGGAGCAGGGGGGAATTTTATCCTGCTGTGCTCTCAACACGCCGTGTTCAGATTTGCCTATATCTGGAAATTGGTATTAGTTTTGCCTAGAAAAAACTTGAATAGGAAAATCTTGAAATGAAAATTGTCATGTTCGGTTTATGTCGTGTTGGGAGATGCGATGAAAAAAATTGGAGTCGTGTGTGTAACCCTCCTTTTCTTGCTTGGAGGCCTGTTAGTCATAAAGCCTGCCCATGGGGCTGGAAATGGAACTCATACCAAAGAATTCCCGAGTGATTTTGATCGATTGAAAACTATTTTGCAACAGCCTAATACCCTTTCTGCTCTGACACCGGAATGGCTGGATTTGGGATTTGAACATCGAACCCGCTATGAAACGTTTAATCACAGTTTTACGAAAGGGACAGCAGGAAGCGATCAGATGGTTGCGCAGCGGACGAGGATTTTGTTGGGAATTAAGGATATATGGGACCCTATTCGATTCACTCTGGAACTCGCAGATTTTCGGACCCCTGTGGCTGATCGGGGGCAGGATCACAATCCCAATTTTGTCGATCATCTGGATATTTTTCAACTCCATCTTGATCTGGTGTCTCAGGATTTTTTGGGAACAGGCAGCTCCGGCAAGCTCGAAGTTGGCCGTTTAGTCATGGATTTTGGAGAAGGGCGTCTCGTGGCAGGGCATCGTTTTGGAAGCTTTACTCCATCATTTGATGGTGTGCAATTGACTCTTGGGGGGGATAAAAGCTCTGATTGGGGTCTCCGGGCCTTTGTCACGCAACCGGTCCAACGTCATACGGTCAGCCCGGATTGGACTAGCCCCATTAGCTACTTTTCCGGTGCGGCGATCTCCAGCCGCCATGTCCCGTGGGCTAATGGTGAGTTATATTTATTTCAATTGAATGAGGGGAGTAATCTTCAAAAACGTAATCTTTCCACAATGGGATTTCGGGTATTTGCCAAGCCTGCTAAAAAACAATTTGATTATGAGATAGAATCGATCTACCAAGTTGGGGAGGTCGATCATACGAATCACTTTGCACATCGACATCACGGTGAGGTGGGTTATAGTTTTGCGAACGAATGGCCCTTACGATTCGTCTATCTGTTTGACTATTCGTCCGGAAACCAGAATCCGAAAAAGAATTTTGATTTCTTGTTCGCAAAACGCCGCGCAGAATATGGGCCAACTGGAATTTTGGGAATTATTTTTCCATCGAATATCCTCTCACCTGTGGG
>JBDSHB010000246.1:0-3137 GCA_039918695.1 Nitrospirales bacterium
TTGGGCCGATTTTCAGGACACTGCCCTGTATGAGAGCGATTTCCAACAGGCCAATCTCAATGGAACGACCTTCCTCAATGCCCAGATAGCGGGTGCTAATTTCAAAAGTAGTCTTGGGCACCACGAATCTTCAACGACTGAATCTTCCCCACCCCCCGGTGATCCGCTTTTTCCTTAATGGCCTTTCTTAGGTTGTTCCATTCTGAAATCAGTCACCTTTTTGGTTCGACATAGCACGTTCACGAAAAGTATCAAGCTATCCTAGGGCTGGACCAGATGGTTGAAAAAAATTACGCAAGACCACATTTCGTTGGGGTTCACGCAATTTGGCCAACGCCCGTTCCTCAATTTGTCGAATCCGCTCTCGGGTCACAGAGAATTCAAGGCCGATCTCTTCAAGAGTGGCATCCTCAAGCTCTCCAATTCCAAAGCGTCGCCGAATAATATGTGCCTCCCGAGGGGTTAAAGTCCTTAATAAGTTAGTCACTTTTTCCTGGAGATCCACCCGTTCAGCCGAATAACATGGAGAAACGGCGGCATGATCTTGCAAGAGATCCGAGAGAGGCGACCCGTCTTCATCGCCCATGGGAGTCTCCAGCGACAGAGTCCCTTTTGTCGCCTCCAACATCGTGGACAGTTTATCCAGGGGAATATCTACCGCGCCGCTGAGCTCCTCTAATTTCGGTTCACGCCCCAATTGCACCGCTAAACGTTCCAACGTTCGTCGCACTCGAGTTAGCACATCGCACACGTGCACCGGAATCCGCACGGTCCTTGATTGATCGGCCAATGCCCGGGTTACCGCCTGTCGAATCCACCAGGTCGCATAGGTGCTGAACTTATAGCCTCGTTGATATTCAAAACGATCCACCGCACGCATCAAGCCAATATTGCCTTCCTGTATGAGGTCCAGCAAATCGAGGCCTCTATTCACATATCGTTTGGCAACACTCACAACCAGGCGTAAGTTTGCCTCCAACATCGCCTCCTTGGCGAAATGCAGACGGATCTTGGCTTGGTCCAATTGCCGAACCCGTGCGAGAAACTCGGAAAAGCACATGCGCAAAACTTCTTGCTCCAAATATACGAGGTGTTCCCCCGCTTCCAGGGCCAAGCGATGGGAACTTGAGGTTGCCTCAACGGCAGTGTTTCTGGCGGAGAGAGATTCCCGGCTCATCCCCCGTGTTCGCTCGCCACTATTAAAAATATCTTGAGAGGATATTCCTAATCGTTTCAACACCTCCGTAAGTTGGCGTTCCGTTGCGCGTATGCGGCTTTCCACCTGTTTCGTAAACGCAGGATGCCAATTCACTTCTTCAAGACTTTGCCACAATTTTTTTCTTGCTTGCACAGAGGTCGAAGCGCCATGCTTGGCTGTGGGGTCATTGTCCTTCGTCATCATGAATTCAACGCAGGCACAAAGGTGACTCAGTTGCTGAATTACCCGTTGACGAAATTCTTCATTTTCTTGTTGCTCGGCTTGGACGTCTGGAATGTCAGGTTCTTCCTCAGATTCAGGAGCCGGCTCTTCTTCCTTCTCCCTCTGAACAATATGTCTGGCCGCGATTTCGTTATTCTCCAAACGCCTCCCTTGTTCTTGAAGATAGTCCAACGTCATAGGGAGGGAGTATAGAATCTCCAGCATACTTCGCCGGGCTTCCTCAATTTTCTTACACAGACGAACTTCACCATCACGGTCTAGTAATGACACTTGCCCTATTTCGCTTAGGTAGAGGGGAAGTTGCTTGTCACTCATTCCTGACGACCTGTCCACTTCAGGGGAGCCACCGCCGGACAAGACAGGATGACGGTCCTGCTTTTTCACCCGTTTAATTGAACCATTCCAGGAAGGCTTCTGTTCCGATACCGATGGGCTCATAGGTCGTCTCCCTTCAATTGAACATTCTCAGGTCATCTGACCTTCTGGTTAAGGGGCATTAATGCCCCGTGAACCTCATTGGTCACTTGCTACTAATCAGCAAAGGGAGTGCCACTGAAAAAGTTTTCTCACATGGTGCACATTGATTATCGTTAATGCCGCCTCCTCTCCAATACTGAGGATGATCTTCCCACTAAAGAGAAAAGCCGTATTGAAAACGTCGAGGCGGTTTACGACCTCTGAGGAACATCCTGACAAAGAATGGCCAGTATCTAAGGTTTTTCAAGATTTTTCCTGTAATGTTTTGTCAAGGAAGCTGACAAAACTTTCAGCAGTCTTTTCCATGCCTTTACCAAAACAGACGAGAAAGGCCTGGATCCTGTCACCAGCCACAGGTCTTCCGAGAAGTGGGGACGAGGAAAGAGATTCTTGGCTTGGGTACGGGATTTTGTTACAGTTCTCCCGGTTTATCTCTGAAATAATTGAAGTTATTCTGCATTACTGGTTCATTTTAGAGTTCTAATCACTGGATGAAGTGGGCTGGCTCCACCTACATCTTAAAGGAGAAGCCTTGGGCATGAGAGGAGAAACGATGCGATTGTCCATCTGGGTGATACTATGCCTCACCGTAGGACTTGGTGGATGTGCGGGAAATGCCAAATCCACCAAGACCCAGGGTGGCATGGAATCAGAGCCGGCCATTCAAATGGCTGAATTTGAGGACGGACTCGACTCGGAGGGCGAAGAGAAAGAAACTGAATTTTTTGATCCCTTTGATGAATCCGATCATGCCCAGGTCAAGGACTATGACCCCTTGGAACCAGTCAATTCCGCCGTCTTTGAATTTAATTACCGGCTGGACAAATATGTGGTGAAGCCGGCTGCCAAGGTTTATAATTTCTTTATCCCTCCCGACGTTCAGCAAAGCTTCTCCAACGTGTTTCAAAATATTCGATTTGTGCCGAGACTTTTCAACAACCTTTTCCAGGCGAAGTTTCAGGGAGCCGGCATTGAGCTGAGCCGGTTCCTCATCAATTCCACCCTTGGGGTGGGAGGGTTGTTTGATCCTGCGAAAATCATGTTTGAGTTGGAAACTCCCCAAGAGGACATGGGGCAGACCTTGGGATCCTATGGCGTGGGGCCTGGTCCCTTCCTCATGATTCCATTCCTGGGTCCCTTCACATTACGAGATGGGATTGGAGTTATCGGCGATTCCTTCCTTGACCCTTTTAATTGGCTGGTCCTTCCCTTTATTGAA
>JBDSHB010000247.1:0-5405 GCA_039918695.1 Nitrospirales bacterium
TCCGAGGCTGTTGGCCAAGTGGAAGGCGACTTTGACGTCGAGGTTGTGGCGCTCAACCTAGATGACCTTACACCATCCGACACCATTCTTAGCGTCCGAACCAAAATGGAGATGGAAAACTTTCTTCAAAAACATACTGACGATTTTCTTGTACGCCACGAGCGACACCCCGCAAGCACCTTGCATCGGGTAGGCTTTTTTCAGCCCATGTCTCAGTAAGCGTAGTAGCGCACTTGATGGGATGGCAGGTGAAATTCAACAATGCGAGATCAACGGTAGTGTTGACCCTTACTGGACGGGCTCCACTGCAGGAAGTGCTACTAGAGGAATTTTGCGATATAACAGGCGTGGAGAAGGGACTGGGGCAGGTCTTGCAAGGGGATAAACCTCAAGCATAAATCTTTTGGATGACTCGTTCGTTGTGGAGTTGAATTCCTCACTCCCTGCTAACGAAGTCATTTCTCCGCGTGACATCAGGAAGTTCCCTGTCTTTATGGTGAGATTAATCCTCCATGCTCGCCCTTGACGATACTAACGAATACCGTTAGTATTTTCTCATGCCAATCAGGTCGTTCAAGTGCGCCGATACGCAAGGCCTGTTTGGCGGTAAACGTGTCAAGCGTTTTGTGAACATCGAATCCGTTGCCATGCGGAAGTTGGCCATGCTGAACCGGGCTGAAAGACTTGATGACTTGCGCGTGCCACCAGGCAACCGGCTGGAAGCCTTAAAAGGCGATCGCGCCGGGCAGCAAAGCATCCGTGTCAACGATCAGTTCCGTGTGTGCTTCGTGTGGACGACGGAAGGCCCGAAGGACGTTGAGATCGTGGATTATCACTGAGGGAGAGACAGCATGTGTAAAGTGACCTATCCGCACCCAGGTGAAATTCTGCTGGAAGAATTTTTGAAACCCATGGGCATCACGCAATACCGACTGGCTAAGGAAATCGGCGTTTCGCAACGGCGCATCGGTGAGATCGTGGCCGGTGCCCGTGCGATCACTGCCGATACGGGCCTGCGTCTATCCCGGTTTTTCGGCATGTCCGAGAACTTCTGGATCGGCTTGCAGATGGACTATGAGGCAGCCAAAGCCAAGGATTCCCTCGCCCCGACGCTGGCGAAGATTAAGCCATGGACGCTGGGCAAGGTTCATTCAGGAACGCCGGGCTAACAGAGCATTGGAGCGGACAGCCTAAGGCCAGTGCATTTTGGGAAAGCGGTGTGCGGGGGTTCAGCTTGTTGTTCAGCCGACCGCAGGCGGCGGACGGGGTGCTGACGGGTTGGAAGGTGCTGTGGCTGTTCCATGTGGGAGAGAGGGATATTGGTGAGCGGTAGGCTGAACAGGGTTCGCACTGGAGCCGCTTCCCAGTCTCCTGCGGTCGCCGAACGCGCAGCTAGAATCGACGGGCTTCCGACCCGCCACTCAGCTGCGGACTCCGTTAGGCTATCACCGGATTTCACACCGCCAATGAGAATCCTCGAATTTGCCTTCATCGTATATCCAGCCACGGATCTGGCGCATTCCCGGGCTCACTTGCGCGACTTCCATGAATCTCGTCGACGGATTCTGGGTCGAGTATGAGATTGGTCCTCACACGCTTGCCATTGAAAAGGAACCATTCCTGAAGCCATCGGGCGACGGACTCCATCTTGTGCTGTAAGTGGACGACTTTGATGAGACGATCGAACATCTAGAATATCACAACGTGCAGTTCGCCCTTGAACCGTTCGACCTGCCCCGCTGCAGGGCAGCGATTGTCCTGGACCCTGACGGTAACAAACTTGGGATTCATGAACGAAAGGCCTAACAGATGCTGGGACCACCTGTTCAGGAGTCTTTTGAAAACCCATGAATATTTATGTGGTGAAAATGGACATTCAACTTTCAGATGTGAGGGCCATCCTGCGGGCTTCTTATAGCGAGAACAAGGGTGTTTGGAGAATCTGCTTGACGCGAGTGGAGTCCATCGTCAAATTCTTGGGGCACACTAATCCCGATTCGTCGATTGTCCCCTGAAGAATGTTTTCTGTCGGGATGACACCGAAATGTTCTAAGAGTTTGGAATAGAGTAAAGTAGAGCACTTGCCTTCACCTGGAGCTGCTCTCGAACATTACGACGCACTCGCCTACTCTGGACCACAGCAGTTAGGGGTGACCAACGCCCCCTCATCCGAGTATTTTGACCATATGAGTAGAAATATACGGTCCCTTATGCGGTTGTGACCGTCAGACGTAGCCCTGCTGCATCTAAGACCTTGGTGAGTGTATCCAGACGAGGGTTTCCCTTTCTGGATAGCGAGGTGTAGAGGGCTTCTCTTGCTAAGTGCGTCTTCTTGGCCAGTGCGGTCATATTTCCTACTCTGGCCGCAGCCACATCTTTCAAGGCTTCTTTGAACATTTCCAAGTCTCCCCCGGCCAGGATTTCCTCCAGATACAAGGCCGCTTGTTTCGGGTCTTTCAGGACGTCAAGGTTGCCAAAATCAAACGGTTTACTGGCTTTTCTCGTCATGGCGTTGCCTCCTTTCATAGTCTGCAAGATAGTCTTTAGCTTTGGCGATCGCCTTGCTTTGGTCTTTTTTTGTCGACCCGGCCAATTACAACACCATCGTGTTCTCTCGCATACAATAATAGAGGCGGTAGCCACCCCCGTAGTGTTCCCGCATTTCCCATAAGCCTTTAGCCCCTTTTAGGCTTTTGCAATCGCCAAAGTTTCCAAAACTCGCACGCCTTAACCGAATGGCGATTTTTCTTTGAGCTGTCCGATCCTTGAGATGATTAACCCAATCCAGAAAAGGAGTCTCGCCACTTTCGGTTGTGTATTCTTCAATGATATCTGGCTTCCATTGTTTGTAATGTAATATATATATTACGGTTTTGCAATGTCAGGTTCGTTCAGGAAATGAACCAGGATAGGATTGGGGAATATGTTGAGGCCGAACGCGTCGGGGAATCTGGTTTGTTTTATCACCCACTGTTCCGACATCAGATATGTCAAAAGCTCAACGGAGACTTTCTTGATAGCGAGGAGCACCTAATGCTGGATGGTTTCAAGTTTGCCAGGCTCAGACAAGCTCCGCCCCTTGATTTGCCCGTCAGCCCGGTTGGCCGATTTGCAGGTGGGTGGATATCCGATAGGGCGGGGGATAGATCTGGTAAGAAGACCGTGGACTAACACGTGGTGATATAAATGAATGAAGCCGAATGGAATGTCATCCTACAATTGGCATTTATTCTGGTATGAGTACATACAAGGAACCATTTCCTTTGATGTTGGGGCATGAATAGTTATGGTGCCTGGCGGTGTCAATGAGTTCTCGAACGGGGGTCGGCCATCGGACGGGCCCCGGTTTATTAGAGCAGTGGGTTGCGAGGAGAAAGGGTGGGAAATCGGCTGAAGTCACGATCCGCTGTCCACAACTCTTGAATGCCATGATGTCGGCAAAGGGCTGCGATGCGGGCATCATGGACGAGGGGACCTTGAATTTTTCCATCTATCACCGCTTGCCGTAATACTTGCCAGTAGTCATGCGTTTCGGAAAGGAGCAAGACTCTGGGGGATTCTAACCACGCATCCACTTGTTCACAGGCGACCTGTGGGGTGTGGGTGGTTTGAAGATTCGCGGGTGAGTCACAATCGCCAGAAACTCATGCAGACATGGCCAGGGAATGGCCCAGGGTTTGGTACCTTCCGCTAAGCTTGCCAGATGGTCGTAGGCCGATTGATGCCATGGAGAATCTTCTCGATGCGCATACACCAAGATATTCGTATCAACCGCAATCACTCTCCGCGACCTTCGTACGCGCGTTCCCGGAGGTTTTCCCAAGACGCCCCTTCCATGCCTGGCTGAAGGCCTTCTCCTTTAAACGTCGCATTACGAAGGCGAAAGTCCCCCGAACGTTGATGCTCGCCGATGACGCGCCGTAACCCTTCTTCAATCAAGGCCTTTAACGTGGTCCGATGATTGGCCGCCAGCTTTTTGGCTTCATCTAAAAGTGATTGAGGTATATCGACGGTTGTCTTCATACATATAGATGTATCGTCTAGTATGGGTGTATGTCAAAATGTATGTTTTTATAAGGATAGCTGTGGGAACAACTTTGTGGGCGAAGATGGTGGTAACTCTACGGGTCAAAGAGGGGCATGGCTGTGTTCAGGTTTTGCCATACAATCTTCATTAAGTTTAGTCCTAGGGAAACGAGGACATTTCTCCACCGGACATTTTCATTCTCCCCAATAATCTGTGGTTTTTCCTGGTGCTTGGAAGGCCGGGATTTTGTCCCGGCACCGAGGCCTACTTGTATCGTGCGTCTCGAAGAGCGCGACCCTTGTTTGTCAAAATGACCCAAAACCATTTTCACCCAGGTCGGCTACATTCAATCGTGCCGACGCAGGTGACGGATGGGTGTCCCAACTCGCCAGGCCTGTCTTGAGTTTTGTTGAAGGGCTCGGACAAGGTCCGCTCCTGATTTGAGCGTCAGCCCCGTTGGCCGATCTGCAGGTGGGTAGTGCAATTCGATAGGGCAGGAGGCAGGTCGTCATGCAAGAAGACGGAGGGCTGCATGGGGTGGCAGAAGCAGCGTAAGTGGGCGGGATGGGAATCCTCTCTTTTTCTGATATTGGTCCTGTGGTGGGATTACGAAATGAGATGAAGGAAAATTCAACAATGTGAAGGAAAAACCTTAATGAGGCGCTTTAGCCGACAGAGTTGCTTCCGCTTCGGTAGGTCAGCTGCTGAACCGAGTCGGCAAATGTCTTTGCTATTTTTAGGGTCCCAATATGGCTACAGGCGGGAAATAGGTCCGATAACGTCCTTGGTCGCGCGTGAGCAGCGGCAGGTCCTCAATCGCCGCATGGGCTCCTATGTGAAAATCTGGAAGGGGAGATCGTTTCGTTCCCTTCCGTTTTCGGTACTGGAGAAAGGTTTTTTCTGCTAAAAAGAGGGCTTCTTTGGGAATCGGTAGCATGATGAAACCACCCTCCATCAAGGTTTGTTCAAGATCTTCGATGCGAGAAAACCCAATCGAGATTTCAGCGTAAACCATGGGATTGATGTACAAGTGATGGGAGGCGCCATAGTTACCTAATTGTTCTTCCGACCATGTTGCCCATTTCGGGTCATCTAAGAATACATTCCAGAAGAATATTGGAATCGACCAATATCCCATTCATCGTGAGTCGCGAGTGAGGCGAAGAATTTCCTCAGTTGTCATCCGCACATCTGCCCGCCCGCGGAGAGCCAGAAATCTGGTCGTCGGTTTGCGATTTTTGGTTTTTTTGACGATCACTTGCCCGTTTTCTTCTACGAATTCGACTTCTGAGTGGCTCGTGATCCCCAGGTTTTTACGAATATGGAGGGGAATTGTGACCTGTCCCTTCGTGGTCAGTCGCATGGCTGGTCTCCTTTT
>JBDSHB010000248.1:0-5045 GCA_039918695.1 Nitrospirales bacterium
GTTAAATGTCAGACGACTCAAGGAATCCCCACTGCGCGACGTGGCGGGCATGTTGCGATCCTTTCATTACGCGGCGCATGCCTCTTCGATCGGATTGGTCGAGGGAGTTCGGCCGGAAGACTTTTCCTTACTCGAACCATGGGCCCGCTATTGGCAGACATGGGTCAGCGTCAGCTACCTCAAGGCCTATTTGTCGGTCAAGGAAGTCCGTGCCATTCTGCCCCCGTCATCCGAGGACGTTCAAATTTTGCTGAATGGCTATTTACTCCAAAAAGCGATCTATGAACTCGGCTATGAACTGAATAACCGTCCTGATTGGGTGCGTATCCCCCTTGATGGCATTCTTCAAATTTTAGAAGTGGACTGATATTCAGGACACCGTGGCCTGATCCGTAAGTCCGGCTGACTCACGGCTATCGCCTAGACGTATCAGACCTTCTTGACGGGAAAACATCGCCAAGCGTCATCTACAGAAATATCTGAAGAGCCACACACGAAGGAGTGCTTCATGTCTAACATGCCCAAAACGTTGCAAACCCTGATCATTGAACATGTCGAGCCCGAACTGGATGGGGGTCGCTATCCGGTCAAACGGATCGTCGGGGAGAACCTGGACGTCACCGCCGACGTGTTCAAGGAAGGACACGACACCATCGGGGCCGTCCTTCGTTACAAGGTGCTGGGGCAGAAGGATTGGTTGGAAACCCCCATGCATCATATCGATAACGACCGGTGGGCCGGATCATTTCCGCTCTCTGAAAACACCCGCTATCTGTATTCAGTGGGAGCCTTTGTAAAGAGTTTTGAAACCTGGCGGATTGAACTCACCAAGAAACACGGGGTGCTTCCTGACCTGTCGAGTGAATTATTAGAAGGGGAAGCGCACGTCAAAAACGCGATGGCCAGGGTGAAAGGTCCGGATAAATCCGAGCTGAAAATCTGGTTGGATAAATGGAGGTCCGCCCCTGACCAGGAAGCCAGGATCGCCATCGCCTTAGATCCGATTGTCTCTGCCCTTGTCGATCAGTACGAACAACGGGCGGCATGGTCGACGTATGAAAAGGACCTGGAGGTCATCGTGGACCGTGAGCGCGCCCGGTATGGCGCATGGTATGAAATATTTCCCCGATCGGAAGGGACCGTACCGGGAAAAGGAGGCACGTTTAAAGATTGCGAAACACGCCTTCCGGCCATTCGTGACATGGGATTCGATGTCCTCTACCTCACGCCCATTCATCCTATCGGAGAGACCAATCGCAAAGGACGCAACAACAGCTTGAAGGCCAAGCCGGGTGAACCTGGCAGTCCCTGGGCCATCGGGAGCCGGCATGGAGGGCATGATGCCGTCGAGCCGGTGCTCGGCACGATGAAAGACTTTGACCATTTGCAACAAGCCGTCAGAAGCCACGGAATGGAAGTGGCCATAGATTTCGCTATCAATGCCACCCCGGATCATCCCTACGTCACACAACATCCGGAATGGTTCAAACAACGCCCGGACGGGACCATTAAATTTGCGGAAAACCCTCCCAAGAAATACGAAGACATTTACGGATTTGATTTCTATACCGAAGCCTGGCAGGACATGTGGCAGGAAATGAAGCGGATCTTTCTGTTTTGGATCGGGCATGGCGTCAAAATTTTTCGGGTGGACAATCCGCATACCAAGCCCGTCACCTTTTGGGAATGGCTCATCCGGGAAATCCAATTAGAACATCCTGATGTACTGTTTCTGGCAGAAGCATTTACCCGTCCGAAAATGATGCGCGTGCTCGCGAAAGTCGGTTATACGCAGTCGTACACGTACTTTACGTGGCGAAACTCCAAAGCCGAGATGACCGAATATCTCACGGAATTAACTCAGACGCAGATGAAGGACTATTTCCGGCCGAATTTCTTTACCAGCACACCGGACATCCTGCCCGAAATTCTCCAACAAGGAGGTCGACCGGCCTTTAAATTCAGGCTCGCGTTGGCCGCCACGCTCTCCCCCACCTACGGGATCTACAATAGCTACGAACTGTGTGAAAATAAGGCGATTCCCGGAACCGAGGAATATCAGGATTCGGAAAAATATGAAATCCGGCACTGGGATTGGGATCGTCCCGGAAACATCCGTGACTATATCACCCGCATTAACCAAATCCGACGGGATCACCCTGCCCTGCACACCTTCACCAATCTGCAATTCTACCAATCCGACAACGACCACATTCTTTTCTATGGGAAAATGAATGCCGACAAGACGGACATCCTGTTGTTCGCGATCAATATGGATCCTTATACCGCCCATGAGGCTCGGCTGCTTATTCCCATTGAAGAATGCGGCATTGGCGAACAGGACACCTATCAACTGCATGAACTCATTCAAGATTACCGACATCAAGTCGTGGGAGGTGAATACACCATTCGATTGGACCCTAACGACGAACCAGCCGCTATTTTCGCGCTCCGCCGCCGGACCCGTCGTGAAAGCGACTTCGACTATTTTATGTAACGTGAACCTCTCCCCGATTTTTTCCCCGGTCGGGAAATCGGCCCCTGCCAGTCATCGGCAGGGGTCTCAACCTTCATCTGTTCGCTAAACGTTCAGGATTTATTTGGCCCAATGAAATTCCTCTCGCGTAGGAACCTCCAGCGAGACCTGTCCACAAGAAAAAAGACAGATTGTCTCCTTTAGAGACAAAGCTTCTCCTTTTCTTAGCCAGGCACATTCTCTTCCCAGAATATTTTTCCAGCAATTCCAAATATATCTTTAAAAACCGACTAATAAAGAGATGACTTCTAGCCCAATGACAACAGGCTCTGAAGACCATTATGGAATACCCCTTGCACCTCGCTCTCCTACACATGGGGTTCTCCAAAGATATGGATATGCTCGCATCAGACTCATTGCCTTCTTTTCGCAAACATCGGACGATTATCCTTGTTGAAGATAAACTCGACCTCAGATGGCTGCTGAAACGCCGGCTTGAAATCAATGGGTTTACCTGTCTGGAAGCAGAGAATGGGATAGAGGCCCTCTCCCTCATTCAGCAGCACCCCTCCATTAGCCTGATTTTGTCCGACTACCTGATGCCCGGAATGAATGGGCTGCAACTTCTTCAAGCCCTTCGACTGAATTCCATAAATCGGACCATTCCGTTCATTCTGGTTACCGCGACCTGGTCAGAGCAGCTCCGGCATCAGGCCCTGAGTGAAGGAGCGTTCGCGATCCTGTCCAAGCCTTTATCACCACAGTGACCTCCTCCAACTCCTTGGGCAAGGGATTTCCCGTCAGGCCGCGTGATGCTGGGCCGTCTTGACAGCTAAACTTCACCTCAGACAAGATTGCCCACTGGTTTTCAAGCAATATGCTCTTCTCCCATTGTTTCCCCCCTGGAAGTTACGTCGCCCATGAAGACAACGTGCGGAGGACCACTATCGGACAATTTAGCTCTTAGGTATGCTGCCTGGGTTTTCCCACTGTTTTCTACACCCCCTACTCCATTGAAATAAGACACTTCCTTGCCTTCCATCATGCCTTCATCGCCACCTCCAACTCATCGGGGCTTTTGGATTCCGAACACCGCGATTCGGCGGTTTTTTTCCCACCGCCACCTCTCAGCCGGCCAGCTCGTCACGCTGGGCGCCATGGGACTCATCGTGGTAGGGACCTTCCTACTGAAAACCCCATGGGCCACGACTCCCGGTAAGTCATTAAGGTTTCTCAACGCCCTCTTTACGGCAACTTCGGCCGTAACAGTCACCGGCCTGATTGTGGCGGACACGGCAAAAGATTTTACGGTATTCGGTCAGATTGTCCTTCTGGCCCTCATCCAATTGGGCGGATTAGGGTATGCGATGCTCGCGACCGTCCTCCTCATCGCCGTGGGACAACGCATAGGATTACGAAACCGCATGATGATGGCTGAGGCGCTCAGCTCCTTGGATTTGGCTGGATTGGTTCGTTTCGTCAAAACCATTTTAATGATCACCTTTACTCTTGAAGGCGTCGGCGCATTGATACTCGCTGCGCGGTTTTCCCAGGACATGCCCTTGTTAGAGGCATTGGGGCATGGCATTTTTCACGCCGTTTCCGCCTTTAACAATGCAGGGTTTTCGACGTTTTCTCAAAACCTGATCCCCTATCGTGACGATTTCCTGGTCAATGCTTCCATTAGTCTTCTTCTCGTTCTGGGCGGCATCGGGTTTATTGTCTTCCGCGACCTCCTGGACTTTTACCAGAAGAAACGGTATCGGATTCAAACCCATACAAGACTGGCCTTACTCGTTTCGGTAAGCTTATGGGTGATTGGAACGATAGGATTTTTCCTGTTGGAAATGAATAGTCCTGCCACGCTTGGCTCGCAAACTACCGAAGATGGAGCCATGGTCGCCGCCTTTCACTCCGCAGCCGCCCGGACCGCAGGATTCAATACGCTGGATCTGAGCCTTCTCCGCCCCAGCACGTTGTATATGTTGATTTTGCTGATGATCATCGGGGGGTCACCAGGGGGAACCGCTGGAGGAATAAAAACCACTACGTTCGGCATTGTGTGCCTATCGGTCTGGGCCGTATTCCGAAAACGACTGGATGTAGAGTTTCACTACCGACGGATGCCTCCCCATCTCGTCTTCAAGCTCTGGCAATCATGTTCCTGGCCATTGGAGCCGTCACCACATTAACGTTTTTTCTGGCCTTTATTGAAAATAAGCCTTTTTTGGCTCTGATGTTTGAAGTGACCTCCGCATTGGGAACGGTTGGTTTTTCCGTCGGGAATGGAGGCGTACTCAGTCTCTCGGCGATCTTAACGGATTTTGGAAAAGTCATTATTCTCTGCAGCATGCTCCTCGGAAGATTCGGACCTCTCCTGGTCGGGCTCGTTTCCCTCACCCCACCTGTCCGCATGCTTTATCGTTTTCCTCAAGCCAAAGTAGCGATAGGTTAGGATGAGACACATGGCAACACTTGACCAATTGACTAGGAAAATGTCCCAAGGGATCTTCCACCCTTCGTAAGGGTATTCAACCTGTTTTCCGGTGATAAGCCTCACATTCTTTCT
>JBDSHB010000249.1:0-8483 GCA_039918695.1 Nitrospirales bacterium
GATGTTCGACCACCAGGACGGTATTCCCCTCCTCGACCAGTTGATTCAACACGGTTAACAGTCGCGTGATATCTTCCAGATGAAACCCCCGGGTTGGTTCGTCCAAGACCTAGGGCATGCCTTTGAATTGAGATTCTTTCTGTTATGGCACCGGGGCATTGCCTAGTTCCATGGTAATTTTTAGCTGCTGAGTTTCCTTGCCCGACAAGCTTGTGACTGGTTGTCCAAATCGCAGACCCAATCTCGTTTCTCTAACACTTGCGAATCTAGGGTCCATTCGGCAAGAAACCTCCTGTTGTTGGTTGGCTGCCGTATTGGTGAGATTTTTGAATATGGATCATGAAACCATATTGAAAATCTAGGCAGGTCATACTATCGTGACTACATTAGACATAACTATACGAAATGAGGCATTGATGAAGACGACACCTGTCTCGGAATTGAGGGCGACTTTAAGTGAGCAGTTGGCGAGAGTGAAGGCCGGAGAAGAAGTGGTGGTTACCGAGCGAGGGAGGCCGATAGCGAAAATTGTCCCTCTCTCAAGTGAAACCATGGGACTCTCCGCCCATATGTCCGAATTGGCCAGAAATGGGCTGATCCGTGTGGGGACTGGGAAAATTTCAAAAGATATCTGGAAACTTCCTCGGCCGGTTGATAAGCGAGGCCAGGCCTTAAAGGCCCTGTTGGATGAACGGGAACAGGGAAGATGAAGTTTTGGGACACCTCGGCACTCCTGCCCTTATGTGTGAAAGAACCTCAAACCGGGAAGGTTCAGGACCTCGTCCAGCAAGATGGTGATCTGGTTGTCTGGTGGGGGGCGTTGATTGAAGGCTATTCGGCATTGGCTCGTCTTCGACGGGAGCAGGTTCTGACAAGTGCGGAAGAACTGCAATCACGACAAATGTTCCTGCGTTTGAGCAGCCAATGGACAGAAGTCAGACCCAGCAACCTTGTTCGCGACCAAGCCTCGCGTGTTCTGCTTCTTCATCCCCTTCGGGCGGCAGATGGTCTGCAGTTGGCCGCTGCGCTCGTTTGGGCGGGCAACCAAACCACAAGTCTGGAATTTGTCTGTCTCGATCATCGGTTGCGAGAAGCCGCTGCTCGTGAAGGGTTTCAAGTTATTCCGTGAATCATGATATTCACAGATCCTGTCCACCTGCCTGACAATGTTAAACCCGGTTAGTGAGTAACAACGTTCGGACCCACCTCCATTCAAAAACATTCGCTCAAAGAACAACCTAAACATTCTTGACTTATTTAAGCCTTTAATCAAGAATCGCTCGTCTTCCCAATTCGTTCGTTACCCACTTGCTCGAAGGCAGGTATGAGATTCGAACTATTCTGGATTTGTTGGGGCATCCCGACGTCAAAAAGACAATGATGTACACCCATGTTCTGAGCAAGGAAGGTCACGGGTTGAGGAGTCCGATCGATGGTCTGTAAACCGTTTTATACACTCTGTATAAGCCGTCAACCCAGAAACGGACAGTCTCCCTCTACCGTTTTATACAGTCTTTCCAATTGTTGTTAGGAATTTTTAGCCCATGCCCACACCATCTGCGCTCACAATTCCACGTCGCATACCAAAAGGGATACAAGCTCCGATTCGTGCCTATGCGACAGTAATAGGCGAAATCGTCTGGGCTTCCAATTTTGCTCATGGCGCTTTCGAGATACTTTTTTCGCATGTCGCAACCCATGACAACTATCAGATTGGTCGTGCCATCTGGCATGCCGCCACAAGCGATAGCGGTCAACTCCAAATGTTACGAGCGGCCGCTACTGCATCAACTCGTTTGTCGGAGCTAATGCGGACGCGAATCCTATGGGCAGTCGATAGGGCGCAGAAGCTTGGGGAGTTGAGAAACGATGCTGTGCACTCGGCAACTATTGTTCTCGTAAAGAACGGCCAAGTGACCATGGCGCCATCAGACATCGGAACAAAGCCGTCACGGAGCGAGAAAATGCGCCGTTAAGACGATCTCAAGAAGAAGTTTCGCGCAGTCAAGGGCGACATTTTGCAACTCGGCCACTACGTTCACTCTTTGTGGCCACATCTGGCAGGGTTTGATCTCTTGCCGCCATTACCGCGGGAACCTCAACTGCGATCACTTCCAAAGCAGACTCATCGTAAGGGAACTCGTGTCCCCACGAAGTGAGCGCGCCTATGCTTATTCTGACCATTTGCTGCGTAACAACAGGAGTCCTCGGCTTCATGCAACCAACCCCTAACCCTGCAATCCACCCGACGCTGCCTGATAAATCCGCGCAGCGCCGGTGAGCTTCACTTTAGTTTGGGATAAGCAGAGGGTGCAGATATTTTCCGGTGAGCGACCTAGGGTTATTGGCGATGTTTTCAGGGGAACCTTCGGCCACAATATAGCCGCCGGAATCTCCACCGCCGGGTCCGAGATCGATTACCCAATCCGCACATTTGATGACGTCCAGGTGATGTTCGACCACCAGGACCGTATTGCCTTCCTCTACCAGTTGATTCAAGACGGTTAACAGGCGCGTGATATCTTCCAGATGCAGTCCCCTGGTGGGTTCGTCCAGGATGTAGAGGGCACCTTTATGGTCTGAGTTGGTGTCTGGTCGTTTTGGGGCGTTGGTCAATTCCCGGGCGATTTTCAGCCGTTGGGTTTCGCCTCCGGATAACGTTGTGGCTGGTTGTCCCATGGTGAGATAGCCGAATCCAAGCTGTTGCAGCACGCGCAATCCTTTGAGGACCTTGGTACAGTACGTGGCGAAGAGTACCGTCGCCTGGTCGACGGTGAGATTCAGAATGTCGTGAATGGAATGCTCTTTGACTCGCACCTGTAAAACTTTTTTCTGAAATCGCATCCCTTCCCATTCGGCGTAGGCCACATAGAGATCCACAAGAAAATCTCTTTCCAGTTTTTCATATTCATTTCCGTGACAGCGAGTGCACCGGTCAATGCCGGTGATGGAGGATGGTGATTAGTGTAATTGAGAAGAGTGAAAACCTCTGTTGCTTTTAATCTGCTGCTTGACATATGCTTCCCCACTCGAAAACGGAGGCTCCATTATGCGGAACATATTGTTCTGGAAAGGTGGGTCCTTCGTTCGTCCCCTCTCGAATTTTTGCCTCCCTATGCTTCATGCAGCGCTGGTCCAATGTCGCAGGGGGTTGTCTGCCCTCGGTTATTATTTTCATATCCCATCCCTGCCGTTTCTTTGCTTAACCTATGTTTTTAGACTTTTTTCTATCCTTCCATTGCGCCTGTTGCACTTCGGTCATGTGTGCGCGGCCGAGACTTATCCAAGGGAAACGTAAACTTTAACGAACGCCTGAATCGCGGGAGAGCTGGTCCAATGAATGTTTGCACCATGAGTAGTTGTATTCTTACTGTTGCTCTGATGGTATTTGCAGGTGGTGTCTGTGCCGCCCAACTTCCCGCCGCACCAGCAGGTCTGACTGCAACGAGTGCCGCTGCACAAGTGGACTTGAGTTGGTCTGCCACCTCTGGCGCTACCGGGTATCGTGTCTCGCGCGGTATCGCGAGCGGCACCTATACGCAGTTCTTCGACCTTGGAGCGGTGCCGAGCTACGCCGACACCGGGGTCACGAATGCCACGACGTATTTCTACGTTGTTGCCGCCAAGAACGCTCTCGGCACTGGCGCCAACTCCGTGGAAAAAAGCGCCACGCCTGGAACCTATACCGGTGCGCCGTTCTTAATTTCTCCAACGCATGAGTCAAAGCCGCCGCTCGGAATGAGCTTTGAGTGGAGCGATCCGGCCGTCTACAGCTTGTATACGTTCCTTCTCGTCGACAAAGCTACCGGGTTGGTGGTGCATTCCGCCTCGCTCAGCGCGACCAATGGACCCTGCAGTTCCGGCACGACATGCATTTTCAGCCCTGGCATGACAGGCTATCCACCCGCGACGATCCTCGATACGCGCGACTTCAGGTGGACCGTGCTCGGTAACGGAATCTGGGCAACCGGTGGAGCCGGCAATTATAACTACATTCATCCGATATTGCCGGAGGTGGCTGCGGTCACTGCTAACTGGACTGGCAACTCGGTGAGCCTCAATTGGCCCGCAGTACCTGGCGCCGCGAGTTATCACGCTTCGTTCATGAATTGGGCGTTCGTCACTTCTTCTGAGCTGTACCAGTCTGCTTCGGCTTGTGTTGGTGCAGCCTGTGAGGGCACGGCGGATGTGAGTCAGATTCCATTTGGTACGGTCCACGTGCGTCTGCAGGTGTGTGGCACCAACGGAGTGTGTTCGACCGGTGTCACGACGGACGCGTACAAAACATGTCCCGCGGCGATGCCCGAACCTGCGTTGGTCACGCCCGCCGAAGGGACAGTCGTGAACGGATTGACAAGCCTTCGTTGGGCCGAGGGATCCAACGCCGAACGTTACTCGATCCAATTCCAAAAGGATGAGGGCGGCGCCAATATGGCCATCGTCAAAGACGACGTGCTCTGGCGCTCGCAGGTGTCGTGCAAGAAGCAAGTGAACGGTCTCTTTTGCGAACGAACCTATGGTCTGAGTGATGGCAATTACCTTGCCCTCCTGAGTGCCGATTGTGGCGGGGCGTGGGGACCACAAAAAATCGCCGGCTTTACGGTCAACTCGTCGGCGTTGCCGGTTGCCTTTGTTTCGCCGGCGATCTTGAGCCCAAATCAGGACGCGACGACCTCAATCCAGCCAGCGATGTTGTGGTCGAAAATCGCCGACATGGAAAACTACGAGCTTGCTGTTACGGACAGCAGCGGGATCAAGAGCGCATATGCCGTGAAATGCAAGACGGCTATTTGTTCGTTTGATTATGCGACCGAAGGGATTAAACTACAAGGCACCTATACCTTCGGTGTTCGCATCAACGAACCGGGCATGCCGCTATCGCCTGCTCGATCGTTCACGGCATCCTTGTCGTACATTCCGCCGGCAGTCGCGCAAACCGGCCCCTACCCAATGCAAGACATGAGCTCGGTCAACGCGGTGAACATTGAGTACGATGCCGACGTGCAAGTGCCGTTTTTTTCTATCACGATCACAGGACCTTCAGCCTTTTCGTATACCAGCCCGACCTTCGCTCGTTCCTCCTGTGTTTTTGTGAAGAGTCGCACCGGTGCCGTTCAACGCTGCTCCGTGACGTCCGCTACTCTTAGCGGCGCTGGACTTTACGCTTCCACTGTCACAACCGGGACTTTGAATACGATGGAAGGTACCAGCACCTATTGGACACCCCAGTTGCCACCCACTCAATTTACGCGGGATGCTCCTCCAGCGGGTGTCCGTTCAATTTATTCTGTGTTCGCACAGAACACGCAGTTCCTTCCGGCGACCGGCCCGTTTGGCCACGGCGGTGGAGCCAGCAGCGCTTGGGGACTTTCTGATCGACAACGTGCAGGAAAGCTCCGGGATTATATCCTCCGGAAGAATTTCGACGTCGTCGTGCTTTCAGAGGTATTTGTCTGGGAAGCACAAGAGGAGCTTGCAAAGATGATGAAGTTTGCATACCCGTTTTATGCAGCCCACATCGATACAGCGGGTATTGCCAGTGTGGATGAAGCGTTTGCCGAACAAGATTCGGGGCTTGCGATCTTTAGCAAGTTTGCCCCGGTGTATGTCGCTTCGGGCGCCACCAGTAATTATCAGGGCACCTCGGATACCCTGAACGAGATGGATAATGTATCGACAAAGGTAGATCCGATCACCCCGATCCCGCCCGCCTCGTTCAAATTAAATGACTACATGTGGTACAAACAATATGCCCAATGCGAAGGCACTGACTGCATGGCAGCGAAAGCCTTCGCGGGAATTCGCCTGTCGAATCCCAAAACCGGCGCACCCCTGTTCATCGCTTGGACCCACACGCAGTCTGCGACCAACAACATCACCGATTCGTACGAAGCCTTATCCCATCAAGTGTACGATGACGCCCGACCGGTGATGGAACTCATGCGGGCGGGCGCACCACCTGCGTATGACGCGCTGATTTTGGGCGACTGGAATCTCAATATGCCGGCGTCGATCGGTCGTCATCCAAAGTACAACGGCTTGGGGAGCAACAGCCAAGTGGACGGTGGCGGCGACTTCTCAGCCTTGTACAGCCTCGACAGCGTGGATCGGGCCGACAGCGTTTTCGATGCGAAGAATCCACACTTCGACGCGTTGTTGCCGGATCCCCCTGCAGCGGTCGGAGAACCCGCCGCCGGTCTCCCGAAGACCGTGTTTCAGCAGTATCGTTTGGCGTTTGACCCCAGGCACGAGAACCCGCCGTTTCCCGAGTTCTACGATCTCTGGCTCGAAAATCCTGTCGGTGATCCCGGGTTGAGCTTTGATCTTACGGGGCGTCGCAGTCACATCTCTTGTAACGAACATGAGCGTGAGACATGCGGCCGAAGACATTATGAAGAAAATCCGGACCTCGACAAATTCGACACGGGTTCACGCTATGACTCGGTCCTCGCACGTTTCAGCAAGTCAAACATTCCCAATGCGCCGGGAAGTGGTAACTATCCGAACTCGCCCAGTGGTCCGACATTCAATTGGGAATTGGGCTCATGCGTACAGCACGTAAGCTTGGCGCACGATTATTTGTACTCGGATCATTTTGGCACCATCATCGAGGTTGGCCCGGTGGCGCCTCAGTGCAATCCGGCCACTGCCAAAGCCGACCCGCATTTGTGGCGCGTTCCAAACTCGATGCCGCTGCCGGATGCAAACAAACACGGCTACGACAAAGAGGCTGGTGTTCATGATGGTATCTTCAGGCATGGGGGAGCAAACGAGTGGTTTTTCATCAAGGACCCTGGCGCATTCGACATCATCAACGAGGGCTCGGACGCAAGTATGAAGGGCGTCATCGTTGAGGCATTTTTGGCGAACGATTTATCAGATCCGATCGCAATCGCTGATTCGACACAGCACGTCGATGGTTTCTTGCCTGGCAGTCCGGGGTGCAACAAAGAAGTCAACGATGTCTCCATCAGCAATGCTGATCCGGAGACGGGAGGCATGATCGCCGATGCTTGTGCCGGGGCCGACACCCGCGTCACTTATCGTGTTCCGCAAGGTGGGTTGTATGTGCGCATTGTTCCGGCAGATCTGGTGAGACTCGGTCAACGCTGTGAGACGTGCACGGGCAACTACCACATGCGTTTCCGCGAACGAACCTGTCGTGCGCCAAAAGAGGCCGTCGCCGTGTCATCGGGGATCTTCAACACGGAACTCAAGACGGAAGAAAAAGGCTGGTTTGGTGTAGACCAAAAACAGTGTTGGTTTCAAATCGAATTGCAAGCGCCAACGTCGGCCACAGATCATCAAACGTTGCGCATCGCCAATATTGGCAGTGGGAGCAATAAGGGGTGTCTCGCCAAAGCGAGTTCCGGCGGCACGTGCTCGACCGACTACAACGCTGACGTTTACAAGAGCAAAGCAGATGCCGACGCCGATATGGCGATCCCGGGTTCCCACTTCGTCCAAGCAGCCGCCATTCCTCCATCCGGGTCTGAAAATACGTTCTTGGTGGACAACGGCTGGGATCTGTCGGTCGAGCCTGATACGGGTCGTAAAGCCTATTACGTGAGAGTGACGCGAGACGACCCATCCCGCCCACACGACGCGGTTCTCAATTATGACTCGAATTTGAAGTCAGTCGTCTTTCAGGTTGTCGGCACGACCGACATCGAGGATGACTACCTCTTCACGGGCTGGCTCCCGTTTGTCGGTTCCTTCATCGTCAACGATCCGTTTAACAACACCGATGAAGATCGTGTCCGCCAGTTCGTGAACGATGGGCAGATCAACTACTCCGATGTGGATTTGAATGTTGACAACCAGGGTGGTGACTACTTCAAATTTCCCGACCAAGGTCCGGATGGCCGACCGATCGAAGAAGGCTCAAAGCGCGGTTATGGCGGGACGTGGAAGTCGGATGACAAAATAGGGACTTGGGTGAACTACACTCAATTCGCCCGCATCGAAGTAATCGAACAGGATGATTTTTCGGCATGGGATTGGGTTGTTGCCGACCATCTGCAGTGTGGCAAAGAAGGACAGACCCCACCGCCTGGCGGCTGGCAGGCAGCGCGATTCCTAGAGTTGTGGGACACCTTGCCAATGACCGCCAATGCAAATGGAAACCGCTTCAGTGGTGTCAGCTTTGATTATAACGACATCTGCGGCGGGGATGAAGGTCGCGTGACCTGGGAATATCAATTCCGGGCGGGCGTCTACCGTCCCCAGTAGTGTCGTGCGCTTGTCTGTGAGCTTCGTCTTTTTTCGAAAATGGCCAGGTCGTTTTTGGTAGTGCCTATGAATCCTGGGCAATTTGAGATCGGTAGCAACATGAACTGAATGATAACGATTTAAACGACATTCCAATATTTTTGGTCTTTCTCTGGTAGGCTTCTCAACTAGTCTCCAAGGGAGTCATTTAGCCGATCTCTCCCGTCTTGAACGTCCAGATTTAATGAGCCTGCTTAGTTGGGAACGAGCAG
>JBDSHB010000250.1:0-4395 GCA_039918695.1 Nitrospirales bacterium
CTCCAAAAAGTTCACGCCATCTCCGACTCGATTGTCGATAAACGCTTTCCCTCCGACCACACGCGTGCCGATGTCTGTGACATCATCATTTGGACGGCGGCCATTGGGAAAACCAGCTGGATCCGGAGGAGTGGCAAGGCCTCCCAATCGTTTCTGGTGTTCAGGAGCTGTGGGTGGAACACTGACGTCCAGACGCAAGAGATCCGAACAAGGATACCCGCAATTGGAACCATTTAAGGGTTGTCCCGGATATTTAAGAAATACTTGCATGAGATCGGTCCGTGGCGTGACCGGGACCGGAAGTCCGAAAATCAAATTAAGGGCGGTGGCCAGAGTAGGCGCCTTATAGAATTCCTGAAATTGAGCTTCATCCTGGGGCTCGGAAGCATTCCACTGATCTTTGGAGGGGGTATTGATAATCAGCTCATTAACCAGGGGGTTGGCCAATCTTGAAACTTGAATATCTTTTCCACCTTCTTTGGACTGTCCATTCCCTTTCAGTAATTTCACTTGCTTTCGGCTCGTGGAAGCATACATGCCAATATGCGAGTGATGCGTAGAATCGGCTGATTGCCCGTCATTTGTTACCCGCGAAATTGGGACTTCAATCACGATACTATTGATATTAAAACCGCTAAAGCGATTGATCCCGAAGGGATTCGCGGCATCGTTATTGTCTTCAGCCGCGCTAAGAACCGGGGGGGATCTGCGAAGATTCACCGTATCGAACACCGCTCCCAGGTCAATGGCGAAAGTTTCCGCGCGTTGACCGGCGAACACGCGGATCCCTGTTTCGCTATCCGTATAAATGCCCTGGTCTACAAGTGCTTGATAATTGGGCATGGTAGCCGGGCCGACGTTGGACGGAACTGCCACCAATGTTTGCCCTTTGAATAATTGATTTCTCTTGTTCCTCTTTTCGGTAACCGTAAATGTTTGCCGGCGGGTCAAACCTTCTGATCCAGGGCCGTCAAGTGCTGTGATGCCCTGGAGAGCAGGGACCGCGCCAATATTGGGGTTTCCCACAAAGGGGAGGGGGAAATTCAATGAACCAAGAGCGGGACGGGTTTCCGTTTGAAAACGAACCTGGTACACAAGATCCCCTGCTCTTCCATCTTTATTATTATCAATGTGAATCTCGTACAACACCGTATCGTCAAATGCGAAATAATTTGGCCCGTCCGCGGGATCCTGACCGGGAATGGTATTCAAGATAAATACGACCTTGTCAGGATTTTCCCAGCTACGGAAGGCATAGGTATCCGTATTATCCGCTGCCGGATCAAGGGCAATGAGTGGGGCTTCTCGGTGACTGGCCCCAAAGGCTGGAATGGCCATCATCGTCGAGATGAAGACTGGGAGGAATTTGTGAAGCGTGGTGCGTGGCATGGTGACTCCTTTGATTGTGGTGAGAGAGTTGGTAAAGTTGTCTGGACACGACTGTGTGTGTCGGTTTGATGCTTGTATAAGTCGTTACGTGTTGACCCATCAATTTGGATCTATTTTTTCGTGTATTTTTGGCCAAGCTTTATGGTGGAGTCGCGTGAACAAGTTTTTCACTGAAAGAATGAATCCAAATGTTGGATGAGACTCGTAATAAAGAATACGAGGGAATATCGGGATTATCGAGCCATCAGAAGGTCAAGGACGCCGATACATCTGATCGGGAGCTGGTAAGCCTTCTTCACCGGACTGCTCAAGGGGATGAGGTGGCGTTGGGAATACTCTATGACAAAACCGTAAATTTTGTCTATGGATTGGGATTTCGAGTACTAGGTGATACGACTTTGGCAGAGGAAGTCACGATGGATGTATTTTTGCAGGTTTGGCGGCAGGCAGGACAATTTGACCATAGCAGAGGAAATCCTATGGTTTGGCTGGCGGTGTTGACGCGTAGTCGAGCGATTGACCGCCTTCGGATAGGCAAGAAAGATCGAGAGGCCCGCGAACCCATAGAAAGGATCGCGAGTGAGCCTGATGTAGAAAGTAACCCCGAACAGAGCAGCGTCTATTTAGAACAGTGTCGAATTGTCCGACAGGCCATCAACTCCCTGCCTTCTGAACAGCGGGAAACGATCGAATTGGCGTATTTTGGAGGGCTGAGTCAACGTGAAATTGCTAGTCAGGTTGGGGAACCACTTGGAACGGTGAAAACCCGAATCCGGTTGGGTATGATAAAATTACGTCACGTACTTGGCCCTCTAGAAGAGGGACTTATTCCATGATCCAACACGAACTCAGAGATGAAGTTTTGGAACAGGCGGCACTCTACGCTTTAGGCGTTCTTGAAGGGCAGGAGAAGGAAGCGTTCGAGAAGCTCTTTGCTGAAGGGTGTGCAACATGTCAGGCCGTGAAAGACTTACAGAATGTGGCAGACTTGGTTGGCATTTCCGCGACACCAATGGCACCGCCATCTTCCCTCCGTGCAACCCTGCTGGAGCGGCTAGCCGCCGATCGACAGTCAAAACCGGTAGAGACAACGGCCCCCTCTGAATCCCCAGGAGAACATGGAGATACCGGTTTCACCTTTGTTCGTTCGCAAGATAAGGACTGGCGAACCATCGGACCAGGTATTCGGGTGAAACTGCTGTCTTTTGACAAAACACAAGCGCGAATGACCGTTCTTGCGCGGATGGATCCACACAGTGCTTTTACTCCTCACCAACATACGGCACCAGAAGAATTCTACGTTTTAGAGGGCACCTGCTTTATTGGCGGGCAATTGCTCCATGTTGGAGATTTTCACCGTGCAGAAGTTGGGACTGTTCATCATGAAACCTCTACAGAAGATGGGTGCCTCATGCTGACCATGTTCTCCCCTAGTCAAGGAATGCTCGAAGCGTTAGCCTAAAAGGCAAGGCCCCGCACGTCTCTCGAAATCCTATCCATTTGACAACTGTGCTCAAAACTTTAGCTGAGAGAGAAAGTTTTCCCGTCAAGAGAACCGTTTGTAAATAGTGTTTCCAGCCGGATTTGGGCTTGCCTGCGTTTTGTGGAGCAACAGGCGATCAGGCTGAAACGAGTCTCTCGGCTCATGAAGTTGCATAACCTCGTGGTGTGGCCAATGGACGTATGGTAAATATCAAACGACCTAAAACAAAAGATAAGAGGTGTTTTCAGTTCCCCCTTCGATTATCGGGCCACTCTGTTGCGATGAAGCAACCGCATCTGAATTTGTCCATTTCTCTTTGCGATCCAGATCTGTTCAAATTTTCTAAATAAAGACCTCCCGAGCTTGCTGTGATATTCGTGATTGTGTTCCATGCCAGACTCTACAACAATGATAGAGGTTGCAAGAAAATCTCGCAGATATCACCAGCACCCTGTGTTAGGCCTGATGCTAAACATCGTCCATAGGAGATTGGGCTACAATATCGGATCCGGAGAAACAAACGATGAGAGATCATAAATCAGCGGCAAGGATTCAACCCATTACGGATGAAGCACAATCCCCCGACCTTTGGCGACGGTGTTGTCCGTCCTTTATGGCACTCGAATTGCTCGATAAAGCGGTAATTTGTCGGCAGGGGGATGAGGGACACACGGTTTTTTACCTCGTTAAGGGGTTTGTGAAGCTTTCCCGAGTAACCGTGAATGGGGATCAATTGACGACGGCAATTTTGACCGAAGGTGATGTCTTCGGTGCCTCATTCATAGGCACGACAGGCACGATGATTGAGGATACCGCAATGGCAAAAGGGCCAATCAGGGTTTTCAGGGTCAAACCTGAAGAATTCCGCAATTTGGTATCTCAACACTCCAACATCGCCTGGGAACTCATCACGCGCCTCACATCCCGCCAACTCCAAGTTTACCATAAGATGGAATCCATCCTCTTTAAGGAAGTCCGCGCTCGCGTGGCGGAAACCATCCTGGAATTGGCCGGTGCGTATGGCAAAAATTGTCAACATGGGTATGAACTGGATATCCCCCTGAACCAGAGTGAGCTTGCCGACCTGGTCGGTGCCAGCCGCCCAGTCGTCAGCACCATTCTCAATAAATTACGCACTCAGGATATCCTGGAATATGGACGGGAGTATATCTGCATTAAACGCCGCACGGAGCTGGAACGGCTCATGACCTTATGATCCATTTCCAACTGTTAGCTGGCAAACAGCCAGACTCCTCTGGTTCTTCTACAATTATCTAAATAGAAATTATAACCGGCTCCGTAGTTCGAGCCGTGGGCAATTCAATCATTAATGGGTGGGAATATTGCAGATAGGGAGGGAACACATGTCAGAGAAATTGGAAACACTTCACAATCAAGTCATTGCTTACCTGAAAGAGGGGAAATTCGTCGAAGGGATTGACGATTTTTATGCCGAAAATGCGACGGCCCAAGAAAAAGCCAATCCGCCGACGAAGGGTCGCACCGCCATGGCTGTCACTGAG
>JBDSHB010000251.1:0-8981 GCA_039918695.1 Nitrospirales bacterium
ATTATTTTCAATCTGTTTTCCGAATGTGTCACCCGTGCTCCGGGCCTTATGCTCGAAAATGTGTCCTATATTAAAAAGGTGGTGTTTCCTCTGGAGATACTACCTTGGGTGTCGATGCAGGTCGCACTGTTTAATGCCGGAGTAAGTCTCCTGATATTGTTGATTTTTTATCTCGTGGTGCATGGTCTACCACCTCTGACGGTGTTGCTGTTGCCGTTGGTACTTTTTCCTTTTGTCCTGTTGATTGTGGGATTAGGTTGGTTTCTTGCTTCCTTGGGGGTGTTTCTGCGTGATGTCCAGCCGTTGGTAGGCGTGATGACCACGATGTTGATGTTTCTGAGTCCTATATTTTATCCCCTATCTGCTATTCCTGAAGCCTATCGAGGATTGATTCACCTCAATCCGTTGACACCTGTCCTGAATGCGTCGAAATCGGTCATATTTTGGGGACAAATGCCGGAATGGGTGGATTGGCTCCTGTATACAGGTGTTTTTTGGATGGTCGGTTGGTTGGGCTTTGCATGGTTCCAAAAAACGCGAAAAGGATTTGCTGATGTCGTCTGACCTGGCTATACGCGTACAAGGACTTGGGAAGGCCTATCAGATCTTTCGAAAGCCTGAGGATCGCTTGAAACAGATGCTATGGAGAGGGCACCGACAGTTCTATGAAGAATTTTGGGGCCTCCAGGGTGTGGATCTGAGCGTGAATCGAGGAGAAACGGTCGGGATTATCGGTCGAAATGGATCCGGGAAGTCGACGTTTTTACAATTGGTGTGCGGCACCCTAGCGCCGACTTGTGGGGAGTTGACCGTCAAAGGCCGTGTCGCGGCGTTGCTGGAATTGGGATCGAGTTTTAATCCTGAATTTACCGGGAAAGAAAATGTGTATTTGGCGGCCTCCATTCTTGGCCTGACCAGCGAGCAGATCGATGCGCGGTACGAATCCATAACGGAATTTGCCGCCATTGGAGATTTCATTAACCATCCGGTCAAAATTTTCTCGAGTGGAATGTATGCGCGGTTGGCCTTTTCCCTTGTCGCCCATGTGGATGCCGATATTCTGATTATCGATGAAATCCTTGCCGTCGGTGATGCCGCTTTCACTCAAAAATGTATGCGATTCCTGCATCAATTTAGGGAGAAAGGCACGCTCCTGTTTGTCTCCCATGACACGGCTTCGGTGACCAATCTTTGCAACCGGGTTGTTTGGCTTGATAATGGGACCGTCAGGGAAATTGGTCCTGCAAAAGAGATCTGTCATAATTTTCTTGCTGCGCTGTATCACGAACAGGAAAATGCTAACACCTTTCGTATTGGCGGAAGCCGCAAAGCCCCAACAGATCTGGCCATGCGGGTGAAAGATCCACGGAGTGAGATGTTAAAGAACTCTTCGCATCGAAATGAGTTGGAGATTTTCGATTTTGATCCGAATGCTCCGTGGTTTGGTGAACGCGGAGCCAGTATTTTCGAAGTGGCGCTTTCCGATCAACATGGCTCTCTTCTGACAACTTTAGAGGGTGGGGAGGAAGTCACGCTGACCATTCGATGTGTCTCGGAACAACCCTTAGCACGTCCCATTCTTGGCTTTTACGTGAAAGATCGATTAGGGCAGTATTTGTTTGGCGACAATACGTATCTGATGTACCGTGACGTGGAGCGTTCTATGGAAAAAGGGCAACGATTTCAGGCGATGTTCCGTTTCCAACTCCCCTATCTCCCAACCGGCGATTATTCGGTGATTGCGGCAGTAGCCGAGGGGACGCAAGAAACTCATGCTCTTCACCATTGGATCGATGATGCCCTATTTTTTCGAGTTCACTCAAGTCACGTGGCACGGGGCCTCATTGGCATACCGATGTTGGCGATTGAATTCGAATCATCGGTGATGCCCTATGCCTCATCGTGAAAAGAACTTTAGGAATACCCTGTCAGGGTTAGAGGTGTTCCGTGTTGTTGCCTGGCTGGCCAGGAGACTTCGGGGGGGCTGAGGTAAGCGTGTAATTTTAACCCAGGTTTGGCGATGATCACTTATGAATAGAGCCAAAACATGAAAAAGAATGAGCAACAGGTCTCATCCGAGAGGACCCCATCGTTAGCCGGCGAAGGCCAGAAAATGGATGGCATTGAATCCGATTCAACTTTTCTGTCCTTTGCTGAAAGAAAGCAGGGCATCATGGCCGATGTGACAGAGCAGCCAAAACTTCCCTGGACAGGTGAGCGCTTTGTCCCTGGAGTCATTGGAGATATTGAGCTAGAACATTTGCATCGCTATTACCTTGCACGCGAACTGGCGGTAGGAAAGGATGTGCTCGATATCGCAAGCGGGGAGGGGTATGGTTCAGCGCTGTTAGCTGAGGTTGCCAGGAATGTCGTGGGCGTGGATGCCTCGGAGGAGGTCATACGATATGCGGCTGAACGCTATAAGCGTTCGAATGTCCAGTTTAAGCATGGAGCATGTGGTCATATCCCGCTCCCTGATGCCAGCATAGACCTTATTGTGAGTTTTGAAACGCTCGAACATCATGATGAGCATCATAAAATGATGCGGGAATTTGTTCGAGTCTTACGCCCAGACGGCCTGGTCCTCATCTCCAGCCCGGATAAGGCTGAATATTCCGATAAGCCACAGTTCGTCAATTCCTTTCATGTGAAGGAACTCTATTTCGAAGAGTTCCAAGAACTGTTGTTGAATTATTTCGGGCATGCGCAGTTTTATGGCCAGCGAGTCCATTATGGATCGTATATTAGTCCGCTCAATCACGCCTCAACGCCCCCAGCAAACTTTCGATTATCCCAAGGGCGAGCCCATAAGTCTCTGAGCATTCCTGAGCCTGTCTATTTCGTGGCCATCGTCGGGAATGGGGAATTACCCGTGCTTCCCTCTGGAGTCTTTGTTCCGGAAGTTCCAGAGTATTGGCAGCAACACATGGCTTTGCAGGCTGGCATTGAAGAACGCGATCGACAGCACATGGCTTTGCAGGCTGGCATTGAAGAACGCGATCAACAGCTTAGCCATCTTCAAAGTCAGTTGTTGAGTGCCACGGCTGAACATGCCCGTGTCCTTGAGGAACGGGATCAGCGATTTGGCAGTTTGTATACCCGGCTTCTGACGAAAGAAGAAGAATTACGTCGCATGCATTCATCCTTGCTATGGCGAAACATCAGCAAAGTAAGGATTTTGAGAGAACGGCTTTGTCCTGAGGGATCCCGGCGTGGCCGGGTTTGTGCCGGTCTTGTGCATTGGTTGAAGGCGTCAGGTCGTTCTGGCAATTCTAATGGCAAATCGATCGGTGGGTCGCTTGATCAAATACTCGTGGCTGCAAAATCAATGGTGCCCGGTTCTTCTCACCGAAAACACCAATTGGTGTCGTTTGTCTTTTCACGGTTTGGCTCTTTCTTCCATCAGACGGAGAGTTTTCGGCGGTGGAAGGACACGCAATTGCCTGCACTTAAGGAGCCTGGAAATCTGGATGACCCTACTCAGGACCCTCTTCGCAAGATGCCTTCTCTCATTCAGCTTGATCGGGGTGGCGTGGCAACGCTTGTCCAGTCCTTCAACTTTAGCGATGAAGAGCGGCCCTTGGTGTCCATCGTGATCCCTGTCTACAATCACTTGGAATACACCGTCTGTTGTTTGGCTTCTATATTGAGACATGTGCCTCAGTGTAGTTTTGAGGTGATCGTCGTTGATGATGGGTCTCATGATGAGACTCCGAATATTCTCTCCACCATAGAGAATATTCGCTATTGTCGGAATGAGGAAAACGTTGGGTTTCTGCGTTCGTGCAATTCAGGCGCGTCATTGGCCCGAGGCCAATATCTGCTGTTTCTGAATAATGATACACAGGTGCTTGAAGGATGGTTGGATGAGTTAGTAAGCACGTTTCAAGAACAATCAGATGTTGGCCTTGTGGGTTCAAAACTGCTGTATCCCAATGGTGTGCTCCAGGAGGCTGGGGCCATTATTAAGCCAGATGGCTCAGCGGAACTCGTCGGGTTGAATGGGGACGGGGACAGGCCTGAATATAATGTGGTGCGGGAGGTCGATTACTGCTCCGGGGCCTGTGTGCTCATTAAGACCGAGGTGTTTAAGACCTTGGGTGGATTCGATGATATCTATGCGCCCTGCTATTGTGAAGATTCGGATTTAGCCTTCCGTGTGAGGAAAATAGGAATGAGGGTATTATATCAACCGCGTTCCGTGGTTGTTCACCATCTCAGCGTCAGTACCAATGATTCCAGCCACGAAAAAATGCCTCTGGTGGCTCGGAATGTCAATACATTTGTTCAACGGTGGAGCGATGAGCTGAAGAAGTTGAATGAGGTTCGTGCGATCGCTTTTTTTCTCCCTCAATATCACCCCATTCCTGAAAATGATCGGTGGTGGGGAAAAGGTTTTACGGAATGGACGAATGTGACGAAAGCACGACCGAATTTCAAAGGTCATTATCAACCCCATCTGCCAGCGGATTTAGGGTTTTATGATTTACGTATGCCTGAGGTACGCGAAGAGCAGGCGCGTTTGGCTCGCCAGTATGGCATTTCGGCCTTCTGCTATTATTATTATTGGTTTGCTGGGAAGAAACTCCTGAACCGTCCCCTTGACGAAGTGCTGCAATCTGGTGCCCCGGATTTTCCGTTCTGCCTCTGTTGGGCCAATGAGAATTGGACGAGACGATGGGATGGGTGTGAAGAGGATATCCTTATCGCACAGAGTCATACCGAGGCGGATCATGCGGGCTTTATTGCGGAGATTGCTCCTGCGTTGCTGGATCCACGGTATGTCAGGATTCATGGAAAGCCCTTGGTAATCGTGTATCGACTCGGCCAACTCCCGGAACCTAGACGGACCGCGGATTTGTGGCGGGAATACTGTGTGAAAACGGGGGTTGGAGAAATTTACTTAGCCTATGTGCAGAGTTTTGATCTGATGCCCATGGGAGACGATCCCAGTCTTTATGGATTTGATGCGGCTATTGAATTTCCTCCTCATCGGTATCCGGCGCAAGCTGAGCTCTCACAACCCTTGATTAATCCTGATTATCAGGGCGTGTTGTTTGACTATGTCCAGACATCTGAAAACTTTATTAGAAGAACTTGGCCATCCTATAAACTCTTTAAAGGTGTGATGCCTTCTTGGGACAATACCGCTCGTCGGCAGGATGTCTCTAATGTCTTTGTGGGTGCGACTCCCGAACGATACGAATACTGGTTGCGACAGGTCGTTGAACAAACACGGCGGCTCCATTTTGGAGATGAACGGGTGGTCTTTATTAACGCCTGGAATGAATGGGCCGAAGGTAATCACCTGGAGCCTGATCGGGAATTCGGTCATCAATATCTGGAAGCCACCCGAAACGGTTTAGGGCGAAGAATGGTTTGTGATCCTCAGAAAGAGTGACTATGTTTACCTGGTTCGATGGACGACATGACTTTCTTCAATACGTAACTCAGATTAAATCGTATCAACTTGAGGCGGAGCGCTATCTTTCCTCGCAACGTGAAGTTTCAGGGTATTGTGCAGCATGTCGGGGTGTAAGGAAATTCACAGTTAATGCTGGTGTTTATTTCGGACCTCTCCCGAATCTTCGGGAAGGATTAGTCTGTGAATGCGGTTTGGGAAATCGCAACCGATTGATCTATTCGGCCATTGCCTAGGGGACGGAAGATCATGCAGATGTGCAGATGGCCATATTAGAAAGAACTTCTGTCCTCTATCGACGTCCCCAAGAGACCTACCCCGAGATCATCGGATCTGAATATATGGGAGAAGGTGCCAAGGGGGGGATTCTGTATCCATTTGGCGGAATCTCTGTCCGGCATGAGTCCATTACGGAATTGTCATTTTCATCGTGTTCGTTAGACCTCATTGTTCATGATGATGTGCTGGAGCACGTGTTTGACTATAAAAAAGCGTTGGAAGAACTTTATCGCGTATTGAGGAAAGGTGGAAGTTTTATTTTCACCTGCCCGTTTTTATTTAGGCTTGATCGGGAACTTCAAAAGGCCCGGATCCTGGCTGATGGGTCTCTAGAGTTGTTGATGGAGCCTGAGTACCATGGTGATCCGATTAGCCTACAAGGGGCGTTGACATATTATCACTATGGCTGGGGATTGTTGGATGATTTGTTCAAATCTGGTTTTGCCGATGTTCGTGTCGGTGTCCATTACGATGTGTTTTCCGGATTGGTCTCGAATAATCATCCGGAGTATGAATATGGCAATATGCTCCCGATCATCATTCGCGCGGTGAAGTAATGAAGTGTAACACTGACGGAATGTGATGTGTGACTGATATGTCCGGATGGCAAAGGTTTCATCATTCTTTCAAGAGAATCCTGCGTATGGTTTATCCATCTGAGCAACCGGAAAGCGTGAGAGACGAGATGAGACCCCTTTGGCTGGATCTGCCTGATGCGGAGCAGAAAGTTGCGTCACGAGGCGCTCACTATCCTTCGCACTACCCGAGAATGGCCAAAGAGATGATCACAGAGGCTTTTACTGTGTTGAAAGGGGTCGTTGATTCAGGCATTTGCGATGCGGTAGTCAGTGATTATCAACGATACCTTGAAACAAATAAGAGATATGCCGATCAGTATCTTGATGCCAAAGGGCGACATCATCGGCTGGTAAATTTTCACATGTCGTCCGAGAATGCTATGAAAATTGGATGTCATGATGAAATTATGCGGGTGTTGGATTATCTCTTCGGGTATAAAGCCGGCATTTATACGTCGTTAACCTTTGAATATGGGACCGAGCAGCCCATTCATCGTGATGCCCCTTTTTTTCATACCTTTCCCGTCAACTATTTTGTTGGTGCCTGGTGTGCGCTGGAGGACATAGAGCCTGAGGCCGGTCCATTGATGTATGTACCTGGAGGCCATCGATTTCCTTGTGATCAGCATGCGATTTATAAGCGTGTCCGTGAGGAAAACCCTGGTCAGCCGGATGATTGGTTGGTGCGCCATGCTCTCGAAGCCTACTATGGTGAAGTGATTGCCCGCTCGGGTGCCATTGGAGCCATAAAGCAGGCTGTGTTGCAAAAGGGCGATGTCGCCATTTGGCACCCTCAACTGCCTCACGGTGGCGCACCTGCCGTCAAACCACAGAAGACTCGGCGAAGTGTGGTGTTTCATTGTGCGACGGAGCCATTACAGGTCTATCAGCACGATGTGTTTTTTCAGCATGAGGACCCCGGGTTTCCTCCACCACGTTATGCCTTCGGATCCTATCAGGGCCGGAGTTATGCTCTCGCAGGTGAAACGGCATTTCAATAGCCGTTGGCCGCAACAGAGCGCCGTCGAGGATATGCGGTTACACCGGGACAATTTCTTGCCTCCTTCATGGTTGTGAATGGAGTGAAGGGATAGGGGGGTGGATTCTCTTCCATGCGTTCCTTTGTTTTTAAAAAGATCTCTCTGGATCCAGGGAGAGGGATAAAACATCGGAATAGGGTAAGGGGCTAATCAATGGGGAATTTTGTGGATTTTGTGGGCGTGGCAAAACAGGCTGTTCGTCAACATGGTGGGATCACCATGGTGTTTCGGCGTCTGTGGCAGGTGATGGCTTTTGAAGGATTTCTTGGTCTGAAGAAAAAAATCTTGCAGTTGCTGGCTAATCGAAAGGCGTTGTCGTCCAGTGACGAATTAGATGGAATGACGCGATTAGGCACAGGCACCGATTCTGAAAAAAATCTTAGCTCTCCCAGGCCTGTCTTTGCTCCTGGAGCCCTTTTACTTGGGCATCCCTATGGAGTGCTCGGGATGGGTGAGCATGTTCGATTGTCCGCCTTAGCGTGTTCGGCGGCAGAGATTCCATTCAGTATTCGTAATGTCTATGGAGAATATGGATTGCACTTGGCCGAGATCCATCAGGATTTCCCTTTCCGGGATAAGATCGCCAAAGATGGTTGCTACAGAGCCAATGTCTTTCACATTAATGCAGATGAAATGGTGAATGCGCAAATACACCTTGGCAAGGATATTTTTACCGATCGGTACAATATCGGATATTGGGCATGGGAGCTGAGTCGGTTCCCTTATGCGTGGCGTTCAGCCCTTCAGCTTGTCGATGAGGTGTGGGCTCCGTCACGGTTCATTGAACAGGCGATTGCCGATGCGACCTCTTCACCCGTCATCAGAATGCCACTGGCCGTTGAGTTCCCGGAGCCAGAAGGGATGACCAGGGAATCATTTGGATTGCCGGAGGACCGATTTTTGTTTTTATTCTTTTTTGATTTCACCTCGTATGTCCAACGAAAAAATCCAGAGGGAGCGGTTCGTGCATTTTTGCAGGCATTCCCCGATGTGGATGATGCACGAGTGGGTATTGTGATTAAAATGAATGGGATGGACTTGCGTCCTCAGGAATACCAGGCATTTATTCGATCAATTGATTGTGAGGATCCTCGAATTATCTTGATGGATAGGGTATTGACTGACCGGGAAACCAAGTCCCTGGTAAAGCTGTGCGATTGCTTTTTGTCACTGCATCGGTCAGAAGGCTTTGGCCGGGGGTTGGCAGAAGCCATGTATCTCGGGAAACCTGTGATTGCGACCGGGTATTCGGGAAATCTTGACTTTACTAACGCGCACAATTCGTGCCTCGTCGATTATCGGCTTATTCCGGTCCGGGAGCATGAATATCCGTTTGCAAAGGGTCAAAAATGGGCTGATCCTGACATTGAACATGCTGTGTGGTTTATGAAGCGAGTCGTTAATGAGCCGCATTATGCCCAATCAATTGGTCAACATGCGGCGGACTTCATTAAAACCTACCATAGCGCAAAAGCCGTGGGTGCAAAATATCGAGGTCGGCTTGCGGCGTTGGACCTGGTCTAAAGAATTGTGTAGTAAGGAATTCTACCCCTTTCATGAGGATAAATGCATTGCGTCGGTCACAGTTTCCCAGTCGGTGTCGTGAAATTTATTTGATGTGTAACCCAAGGATGTCAGCATAATGCAGCCGGATCTGAGAGA
>JBDSHB010000252.1:0-6569 GCA_039918695.1 Nitrospirales bacterium
GCCTTACCATACCCATTTGTCCTGATCAAAATCGCTACTCTCCTCATTGATGAGCAGCTCTTCTTCGCCGGCTCCAGCTTCAATGAAAGCTTCAGCCCACCCTTCCCTGGATTTTTTCGCTTTGGAAATGACTAGAGTGTCATTCTTGATTTCCAGAGATACTTCCTTGGTAAATCCGCACTGTTTCAAAAGATGTGAAGGAATAATGACCCCTTTCGAGTTGCCTATTTTCGTAACCGAGGTTTTCATGGTCACCTCCTAATGTTATTACTATTGGAGTGCCCCCCGAAACTTGGCCATCTGATATGTTAGGTTTTCCTCAACCTGAGGAGGACCAGTATGAAGAAGAAGCGATTCACGGACGAACAGATTGTGCGGATTTTACGGGCCACGGAAACGACCACGATTGAAGCTGCGGCTCGCCAGCATAGCGTGTCGGAGCAATCCATTTATCGGTGGAAGCGGCAGTTTGGGCAGATGGAGGTGGACGATGTCCGCGAATTGCGGCACCTGCGGCAGGAGAATACCCGGCTCAAGAAGGTCTTAGCCGAACGGGACCTCGAAGTAGAGGTGATGAAAGAGTTGCAGGCAAAAAAGTGGTAAGCCCTCGGGCGCGGCGGCAGGTGGCCCAAGCCGCGTGTGCCCGGGGGCTGAGTCTGCGGCGGGCGGCCTGGCTGTGCACGACAGCGCGCTCCGGAATGCGGTATCAGTCCAAGCGTCCGAAACGGGATGCCCGGCTAGCTCAGGCGTTACGAGGGGTGGCCAAGCGCTATCCGCAGTGGGGCTATCGTTTAGCTGAAGGCTTTCTGCGGCGTCGCGGCTGGCGCGTGAATCTCAAGCGCGTCCATCGTCTTTGGCGCCAGTGCGGCTTGCAAGTGCCTCCACGGAAACGGCAGCGGAAAATCCGGACGGGGGCGACGCTGCAGCCCACGGCGCAGACGAAAAACGCGGTCTGGAGTTGGGATTTCGTACATGATGTGACCACGGACGGCCACGCGTTTCGCTGTCTGACCGTCAAAGATGAAAAGACCCGCTGGTGTGTGGCCATTGAGGTCGCTCGCTCCTTCTCCCATGAGCGAGTCATCGAGGTTCTCACCCGGCTGATCGCACAATATGGGTGTCCTCAGTACATCCGCAGTGATAACGGACCGGAATTGGTGGCGGATGCCTTGCTCAAGTTCTTCCACGAACAGGGGATCACGCCGAGTCGGATCACCCCCGGCAAGCCGTGGCAGAACGGGAGCAACGAAAGCTTCAATGGGACGTTTCGGCGGGAATGTCTCGATGCCGAGCGGTTTCAGAATTTGACGGAAGCGCGGGTGGTCATCGAAGATTGGCGGCAGCACTATAATCAGGAGCGGCCTCACAGTGCGTTGGGATATCAGATGCCCACGACGTTCTATTGGGAAGATCCCAATCGAAAGCCCATCACGGCGGAGGGTGCAACCGGTGCGGGAGAAAATTCAACGCACACAACGGGCCATCATGCGACGTTCGTGGGAGCACACGACAGAGAGGTCGGAGAACATCCAGGCTCCGTAACGACCACGGAGGCTATGGGCTATGATAACTCAGAAAACCTAACATTCTGAGTGGCCAAAGAAGCGGGGCAGCTCACTATGTTGTAACATTGGGTGGCGTGCCGCTCAATTCCATGGTAGTAGGGGTTGGGATGACGATGGGGGAATGGATGGCGCGGACGACAACAAGTTTGGGTATTCGGGGAAGTCGATATATGACGGAGAGGAAGGGGAGATCAAGCAAAACCTGTCATTTGTTCTGATTGGAGAGAAAAAGAACCCATGCCACCGCCAGCCCGATTACACAGCTTATCGAAGTTCCGATGGTGATGTTTTGATAAATCTCGTACAGTTGCATGGGAGGAACCATTAGAAAATTTGATAGATGTCCTTTTGGATTCCTGGTGATCGCTCTTATTTTTCTTATTACGCAATGACGATGCCGTTTTGGCGAAAGAGTCATGCGGTATGATTATCATGAATGAATCCAATGATTTATCAACGAAATGAGAATGGAAACCGCGAACCCAGCACTCAATCCTGTTTGTCTCCCTGGACACGAGGTAGTCATCCTGTCAACCTCGGTTCCACTTTATGGAGCAAAGGTAAATTGCGTCGCGATGATAGGGTGAGCAACGTTTGGGTCAGGAGGTCCTCGACATGCGGATCGCTCCCCGCTCTCTCTACAACCGATGGGGGATGACGGAGGAGGACAGAGATGACCGGCAAACCTGTCATTTGCCCCTGCCACGGTTTGACAGGAAAAGAACCCATGCCACCGCTAGCCCGATCACGCAGCCTACCGAGGTTCCTATGGCGATATTTTGATAAATCTCATAGAGTTCCATAGCGAACCTTTTGGATATGTGGCGACAGTCTTCTTGTGGATTCCTGATGATTGCTCCTGAGACTTCTTACTTAAGCAACCACGGTGCCGTTTCGATAGGAGTCCGATGTCACAGAGTTTAAATGTGTGAATTCAACAACTTGCGAGATGAAATGCGATGAAAATCGTGAATAGAACATGCGATAGCTTTTGTCCAAGTGGTTACGACGTGGTCACCCTGTCAACCTCCGTTCTTTTGAATGAAGCAAAAAAACAGCTCTGAATGAAGAGACTTGAGCGTTCAGTCGAGCGATTATTTTGAAATTCTTTTATCGATGGTTCGGGCGGATCCCAGCAGGCAACAGGCTGGGATGACGAGGATGAGGGTGCCGGTGGGAAGGAGGGAGTGAGAGGATTGATGACTCTGAGTCTGTGGACTTGAAAGCTAGGCGCTCCTCGACCGACTCTATCTCCATCAGCCTCCCCCTACACAGGAGGACGCTTCTACTCCCTGGACCGGAGGTATTCACCCTTGGCACAGATCCTCGCTGTGGCTTGCATGGTGGCTCAGGATAACGACCTATGAGATTTCTGCCAGAAACCGCTCGCGCTGTATCTTATGGAAGGAAAAGGTGTGTGGGCTGAAAAAGGGTGAAAAATAGACCCTGATTCACAATAGGGTGGGATCGTGGCAATACGGGGGCAGGTAATTTTGAAGGTAAAGATTTAGAGCCAGTTATTGATTAAGAGGAAAGGTGCCCAATAGCCGGGATGCCGATAAATGGGATGGTCAAGCAGGGCCACTTGGGCTTCACGAAGGGCCTGGGCTTTGGAAGCTGATGATTCTTTGAGCCCCTGGTAAAATCGATTGATCAGATTTGAGGTGGCCTGGTCATTGATAAACCATAAGGTGGCCAGGGCGCTTCGAGCCCCCGATTTCACGGCCACTCCGGCTAAGCCAAGGGCGGACAGTTCGTCTCCAGCTGCAGTTTCACAGGCGCTCAATGTTAAGAGATCCAGGGGGATCTTGCGGAATTGAAATAATCCGATCAATTCTCTGAGATGATCCATGGTCAGCTTTTTATCATAGGTCAGCACGAAGGAATTTTTGGCCTCATTGGCAAATTTTCCATGCGAGGCAATATGAATGATCGTAAAGTTTTCTTCTTTCAGGCCCTTTTCCAGATTGGAAATGCTGAATTCTTCGTTCAGGAGGGATTTCCCGCCAAACAGGTCGTGAATTTCCTTCATTTCTTTTTTTGCATTGGGGAGCGGCGGAAATCCCTGCACGCCTTCGGATAGTCCGATCGATAAGAGATTGACGTGCTCTCGGTCCAGAGGGTGGGCATCGGTTAGCGTCAGCCCGGGAGTCATCGCGACGGCATACTTTTGAATGAGGAACTGTTTTCCGTCATGTAAGGGTCCCATGGGAATAGTTCGCAAGGGTCCGTCCGGGACGAAGACGAGTGTTTGGATGTTGAATTCATCCAGATACGGTTCAAGTGGTCGGATGAGCAGGTCGTACAGGTCCTGCGCATGAGGCAGATATTGATGGGTGGTCCGTTTTTCCAATAAGGTCCGGAACAGGTGAATCTTTTCGGCGAGGACACGTTCCTGAACAGGAACGGTGATTTTTTTGATCGTTCCACCCAGACTGATCAGCAGGGCCATCCGGTCAGGAAAGAGAATCGGATAAATAATCGCCGTGGTGCCGGGCACCTTGTCAATGGCTTGAATTCTTGCCTTATTCGCTTCCACGCACTCGTCCCTGAAATAATCCTGCAATTCTGCGGTTTTCAACGCTTCAATGGTATCCCGGGTTTGGAACAGAAGGCCTTCCCGTTTTGTGGCATCGGTCATCTGGTCCGCCCGCTGCAGTAACAGGTCGGCGGTCTCAAAAAATAATGCTCCCAGAGATTCACGAAACGATGCGGGTTGATGGGGAAGCCCGACTGTGAGTTCCTGACGGATTGGTTGGAGGGTCTCAATGGCTCGTTGGTAGGCCAGGATGGCTTCGTCCATTCGCCCGAGATTTTTGAGTTGGCGGCCTGAATTCCATTCCCAGCGATAGAGGGCTTCCGGGGCCTGGCCTTGTTGACTCGCCCGAATCGCCAATTGAGTCAGTCGGAGAGCTTCCTCGTGGCGACCTTCTTCTTGGTACAACTCTCCTGAAAATCCCCACCCATAGGATTCATTTTTCCAGTCGCCAATTTCCTTCGCACTGCGTACGGCTTCCCGAAACGATTCAGCGGCTTGCGTGAACACCGTCGCATGCTCCTCTGAGACACGGTGACTGAGGTCCCTCAATCCCGTTCCGATGGTGAGAAAGTTTTCAATTTTTTCGTGGGAGTCCGGAAGGTTTCGTGTTTTCCCCAATGCCTGTTGCAGGTGGAGTTTCCCGGTCTGTGTCGACTGTTGCCTGATTTCGACCAGCGCCGCATTTACCATGGCTCGAATGGAGAGTGGTTGCAGATCCAGGGAGTCGGCGAGAATGCTGGACTCGGTATAGGCCGCAATGGCTTCCGTGTTGTTCTGGCGAACTGCGTGGACATTGCCCAGATCATTGAGGATGGCGGCCATCAGCGGTCGATCCTCGATGTCCCGGGAAATCTTCAGTCCTTGTTGCAGAATCTCGAGCGCCGAATCCGTTTCTCCCACATTGAGGTGCAGGATTCCCAATTGGCTGAGCGCCTGGGCCATCAGGCGGGGCTGGGTGTGCCCTTGTGCCGTTTGGACGGCGGTGCGCAGCAATCGTTGAGCCCGTTGGTTTTGTCCCATATCCAGCAGGGCTCTCGATAGATATATGAGGGCTTGAATGTGATGGGGATGATCTCCGGTCTGTTCATAGACCTTGGCGGCTTGGGTCCAGGAACGAGCTGCCTGTTCAAATTTTCCTTGCTGGTAAAAGCGGCTTCCCTCCTCCATTGATTCTTGAGGGGACATGTCAGCCGCATTGGCGCTTGCTATCCATACCCCGGTAGATCCCAGGAGGAGCAGGATGGCCAGAAGCCCATCACGGAAAATTTTGGTGATTCCGTATTGTCTAGGCATTGCCCCATCATTCTAGAAATTACCGGCAATAAGGTCAAAGCGAGGATTTCTGGATAAAGGGAGGTGTGAAGTTTTCGTGTAGCCGGCGATGAGGAAGAAGGTGTGTGCCTTATGGAGTCAGGGGAGTGACTGCCGACGCCAATCCGGTGAAACATCTTCTCTTGAAATTGTCTTCAACGTGGACACACCATACAACATGTGGACAGGTGCGATGGGTGGCCAACATTCCACGCGAACGATTAATTTTATGAAAGCTTGTTAAGACATGGGGTTAGACGAGCATGTGCCAATTCGCCGGAACATGTCATGTGGAACGAAGATTGCTTATTCATTTCGGTAGTGAGCAGGGTGGTTCAAGAGTCTTATTTGGAATTTTCCTTGAGGCAGGTGCCAAAGTGAGGAAGAGGAGGACAATATGAGACAAGGAAATAGGCTGACCAGGTGGATGACTGTCGCCGGTGTGGTCCTTGGCTTGAGCGTTCAAACTGCAGGAGGATCAGATTATCCTGCCCAAAAAGACCGCCAGCCAACGAAGGATCACGTGACAGATGTCATGAAGGAGATGCTCTCTCCCGTTGACCGTCAGGTGGTTCGGATATCCAATGACAAGCCGGAAGCATCCTCGCGGCAGGAACCACTATACCAACCTCCACAACGAGGGGCTCCGGGAGGACGGGTCGGTGGGGGCACCAGAGGTCCTTCGGCGGATCTTCCATTAATGTGGGCCTTGGTTCCTGACCACGTGGGATTGTCCGCTGAGGTGCAACCACGATTGGTCTGGTATCTATCGAAGACGACGACCTACCCTTTGGAATTGACTATCATTGATGAGACGGGGGTAACTCCAATTATTGAGAAGCGGCTTTCCTCTTCGACTGAGCCCGGGATTCACATCATCCGGTTAGCAGACTATGACCTGAAGCTGGAAAAAGGAAAAACCTATCAATGGTCTGTGTCTCTGATCTCCGATCCCGAGCACCGATCAAGAGATCTGATTGTCGGAGGGATGATCCAGGTTGGCGATGTCCCGGTCTCCCTGGATGAGAATGTGAGAAACGCCAATCCGGTTGAAGCGACGAGGTTATGGGGGAAAGCCGGGTTTTGGTATGACGCCATAGGCGTGATTTCCACCAACATTCAGTCTAATCCTTCAGATTCCGAGATGCATCATG
>JBDSHB010000253.1:0-4547 GCA_039918695.1 Nitrospirales bacterium
GCAGCAGATTATTCGAAAAGCCACTGAAGAAGATCAACGCCAGATTGTACGCCAGGTGCGATTGGCCCAGGAAGGTGAGGAATTTTGTAATCAGCGAATTGAAGAATCTGGCCTCAAAATGGCCTTGGTGGAAGTGTTTGGATCGTTTGCCCAGCGATCACTGACCTTTACCTATACGGCTGATGATCGGATTGATTTCCGGCAACTGGTCAAAGATCTGGCCCGGCGATTTGGATGTCGGATTGAGATGCGCCAGATTTCAACCCGGGAGGAAGCCGCCAGACTGAGCGGTGTTGATACCTGCGGGTTGGTGCTGTGTTGCTCCAGCTTTTTAACTGATTTTAAGCCGGTCTATCCTCGGGGGCGGGCAGATGCACCCATGAATGGTATTGATAGTCACCGGATTGGGGTCTGTGGTCGCATGAAATGTTGTTTGTTATATGAGGAAGAGGGTTGGACACTCACTCGACGCAAACCACAGCCGTTAATTCATCCTACAAAACGATAACAACCAGGTAGTCAGAATAGTGGAAGTGCGAGAAGGAGTGCGATGTCACATCTGCAAGCTGGGCTGGTTACGAAGATGAGTGGAGAAACAATTCAAGATGGGGGCTAAGCCACAATTCGTCATTTATGCACATAATGCGACCTATGATAAGCTGCATCAAGTGGCGACGCTGGGTTTAACGGCTGCGGCGATGGGGAAAGACGTGATGGTGGTCTTGTTGTTCTGGACCATCAAAAAGTTGGCGGAAGGCCGGATAAATGAATTAGATTTTCCTCCGGAGTATGCCGCCCAAGCCCCCGAAGTGGCCCGGTTGATCCGTGAACGCAAAGTCCCACTCATTTCGGAAATGTTCGAGGAAGCCCGTCACGTCGGCCAATTTAAACTGGTCGCCTGTAGCGCAGGTCTTGAGTATATGGGGGTTGATGCCAAAGCGGTCACTCAAGGGGTTGATGAGGTGATGGGGTTGCCTGCGATTATCGCTGCCTGCTCGGGTGCTGAAACTACCCTGTTTATTTAGTGCCCTCTCCGGTCCTTTCCTGATCAGTATGTTGCCAGGCTTTGATCGGTCACTCCAGTTTTCTGATGGGTTTCATTCTTGACAAAACTTGAGATCGGGTGCTAGGTCCTTGGGGTGGTTCCTGTCATGAATAAAACCGAAATTCCAGGCAAGGCGGCCTCCACATGGACAGGTCCGGCTCGGGAGCAGGCCGTCCAGCGGATGTTCACGGCCATTGCCAAATTTTATGACCTGAATAATTCTCTTCTCAGTTTTGGTCTGCACCATTCCTGGAAACGCAAGGCGATTTCCTACATTCCTGACATCCCTGGGACGCGAGCCTTAGATTTAGGTGCGGGAACCTGCGACCTTGCCATTTTAGTGGATCAACATCTCCGCTACACGAGCCAAATTATCGCGGCGGATTTGAATTTAGCCATGTTGCGTGTGGGGCAGGATAAAGTCCGGTCCCAGAAATTGGCCAACCGTATTACCTGTTTACAGATGAATGCCGAGCATCTCACCTTTCCGTCTGCCACATTTGATACGGTGACTGCCGGATTTTGTATTCGCAACGTTGGCAATCTTCCCCAAGCTCTCTCCGAAATCTGCCGGGTCTTGCAACCCGGAGGTCGCTTCGTGTGCTTAGAATTTTCCCGTCCGGTTTCAGCCGGCCTCCGCAAGCTTTACGACTGGTATTCCTTTCATTTGCTCCCATGGATTGGCACCAAGGTGGCCCGGGATGGGACGGGGGTGTATGAATATTTACCGGCGTCGATACGGAATTTCCCAGATCAAAACCGCCTAGCTCAATTACTTAAGGAAGCCGGGTTTCAATCAGTCGACTATCACAATCTGACCGGTGGAATTGTCGCCATTCATGTGGCGGTGAAATAGCACGATGAACTCCGTACTCTACGTCTTTCTCCCCTGTAAAAAGGTCTATCCCACCGGGATTACCTACCTGGCTGATTTCATCCACCGGCGACGGCCGGATGTGCGTCAGCAGATTCTGGATCTTTCCTTATTTCCGCCGAATCAGCGTCAAGCGCAATTACGGGAAGCGACCAAGGCCTTTCAGCCGGAATTGGTGTGTTTTTCATGGCGGGATATCCAAATTTTTTCCCCCCATGAAGGCGATGCCTCCCTCGAACATGCGTTTAATTTTTATTACGCCAGCAATCCGCTGAAGCGGGTGGTGGCCTCCTTCCAAGGCTTACATAATCTGTATCGCTATTACACAGATATCCGAAAAAACCTTTCGTATCCCTGGCTGATTCAAAAAGAATTTCCCTCAATCGGGATGATGATTGGCGGGGGAGCGTTCACCGCTTTTGCTGACCAGCTCATTGAAAAGCTTCCGGAAGGCATCATTGGTATTCTGGGAGAAGGAGAGGACGCCATTCTCAAAGTCCTGAACGGCGAGCCTCTCGGTGAAGAACGGTTCATCATCAAAGAACAGGGAAGGGTTACCAAGGGCACCAAAAATACTCCCGCCCTTCTAGATGCGCTCTCCGTAGATATTCCTTACCTTACGTCTATTTTCCCACAATACCGTGAATATATTGGCGAATGTATCGGCGTGCAGAGCAAGCGCGGCTGCCCGTATGATTGCGCCTTTTGTCTCTATCCGTATATTGAAGGCAAACGGGTGCGCTACCGTCCGGCGGAAAATGTGGTGAAGGATATTGCCCAGTATTACCACCAGTGGGGGGCCAGACGATTTTGGTTTACCGACGCCCAGTTCATTACCGGCAAAGATGCGTATCCTCAATGTACGGAAATCCTGGAGCGAATCATCTCTCAGCAATTACACATTGAATGGTCCGGATACGTCCGGACCTCCCTGATTAATCCAACGTTGGCCAAGCTGATGGTGCAATCAGGAGTGGGAGATTTAGAAGTCGCGATCACGGCTGGCTCGCAAAAAGTCCTGAACAGCATGCATATGGGCTTCAAGCTGGAACATTTGTATGACGGATGCCGGTATCTGAAAGAGGCGGGATTTAACGGGCGGGTCATCCTCAATTATTCGTTGAACTCCCCTGATGAAACAGAAGAGACTCTTCTTCAAAGTATCGAATCATATAAAATGGTGGCCTCGATTCTGGGGGAAGACAAGGTGTTTCCCTTAATGTTTTTCTTAGGAATCCAGCCCAATACGGATTTGGAACAACGTCTATTGTCGGAAGGTTATTTATCGAAGGGCTACAACCCGCTCAGTTTGACGCCCTGGAACATCAAAAAGATGCTGTACAATCCGGCACCGCTTAACAAGATCATCGCTAAGGCTTGTCTGGCGGCCTGGGGTCGGAAACACGGGTCGCAGGATCCCCGTCCCTGGTCAGGTAGCTTGAGCCAGAGCGCGACACAACAGCAGGGGCATGCTTATGCCGATACCAGTTTGTCTAAAGGTTTTGAAACCAACTCCGGCCGTGATGCCCTTTTGACTTTGGAAGAAATCCTCCGTTCCCGCCGCCCTTCTAATCCTCAGCCGGTTTCGCCTTCCCCTGCTCCCAATTCTTCGCGGTAATTATTAAGATAGCCGTATACGGACCCGTATATACGGTGGTGTGACAGGGAAAGCGGGTGACCGCTGCAGTTATTGTGAGCCAGAAAATGCGGCAAATGCGAGCATGCCCGGTTTCAAACGCGAGCGGCTACAGTTAACTGACGGGAGTGTGTTGCCCAATCAGGAAGATTTCGGAAATTCTTTTAGAAGGACTGTAATTGCTACAAGGGTTTACCCTTTGATCGTGAACTCCATCGTACCGATGACGTTCACGGCATGCAGCGCTTGGCCTGGTGAGCCATAAAAAACCTTGATCTGATACTTTCCCGGCTTCCATCCATCCGCCGGGTTTGAAATTTGAAAGTATCCGGATCGCTGATTCATTTCCAGTTCGATCACGTCTTGTCCGACGGGCGTATTCGACGTCACTTGCCCGTCCTTCATTTCAAACCACGCAATCGCGAATTGGCCCGGGGCGTCTAAGGGTTGTGCCTCGAAGACGATGTAGAACATCTGGGTGTCTGAAGAGAATTCCGAAACACCCGGGTCCACCGGTTGCACATAGGCATCCGTGGTCATCCACCCCGGCCGACCAAGGGAATCCCACGGCGTCTCATAGCCACGGGCCATGGTAATCCAGGTAAATACGCCTTGTGGGCGCTTCCAGTTGACCTGATCATACGCCATGTCTTTGAGCATATCGTTTTTGTTGGGAGACAGGGTCGAGCTGCCAAATGGATCGTCGGCGCCACTCACGTTGCTGATCAGGAACATAAGAGTGAAGGCTGCCGCAGGGAGAGCGAAGCGAGAACCGTTGACATACTTGCGAATGAAAGTCGTGAAAGATCTCTGTGCTGTGTACATGTTCCACCTCCTGGTGGGAAGGTCGCTTTTGTTAGGAGACATTTAACTCCTTTTACCTTACTCGACCGAAAATGCCTTATGCAATGAGGTACCCGAGACCAAGGAATGAGGGAGGCCGGGGATTGGATAAAGAATAATGGGTCTTCGTGAAAGTGAGTGGGTAAATA
>JBDSHB010000254.1:0-3226 GCA_039918695.1 Nitrospirales bacterium
AATTGCCAGAAGCGAGAGACTGGCTTCATCACCGACCCAGAAAGACGCTCGGCTCTCGCACGCCACATGAGGTATTCTTTGACACCACCACTTCATTAACTGTTGCACTTACGAGTTGAATCTAAGAGTGTTTATTGTTCTATTTTGGGTATATTGGCTTTTATCTTTCTTGATTTAGCCATATTTATTCTGATGGGAACCATCCGTGAGCTATAAAAACATCGGCGATTACGGCATTATCGGGGACCTACATACTATCGCTCTTGTCGGTATCGATGGATCCATTGATTGGTGTTGCCTGCCACGATTTGACTCCCCCAGCCTGTTTGGAGCCATTCTTGATCATAATATAGGAGGATATTTCAAGATTGCCCCCGTCACAAAGGGCAATACTCGACAAATGTACCTGCCGGAAACCAATATTCTGCTGACTCGGTTTCTGCAACATGATGGCGTCGGCGAGCTCACTGACTTCATGCCCATCGAATCGGACGAAGCAGGATACCGGCCTCGCCGCCACCAAATAATCCGAATGCTTTCCGTTGTCCGTGGAACCGTCGCCTTTCGACTTGAATGCGCGCAGGCATTTAATTTTGGGCGGGATTCACACGTCATCGAGACCCGGCCGAAAGGCATCATCTTTCAAGCTGTCGATCAATCCGTGGGATTGGTCAGTCCCATTCCCCTTCATACGCGGGAAAACTTCGCCTATCAAGAATTCACACTCCATCAGGGCGAAAGCCTGACATTTTTTTTGGAATACTTGGAAGTCAAAAACGGCGACCAGTTGTTATCCACCCCTGAATCCGGCGACGAAGCCTTTCGCAACACGTCCGCCTTCTGGCAGCGCTGGCTGGCACAATGCCAATACGATGGGCGATGGCGGGAAGGTGGTCCATCGTTCCGCCTTAGCCCTCAAACTCCTGACCTATGCTCCCACCGGGGCCATTGTGGCCGCACCCACAACCAGTCTACCCGAAAATATCGGCGGTCCCCGAAATTGGGACTATCGCTACACCTGGATTCGGGATGCGGCCTTTTCTATATACGGGCTATTACGTCTGGGATTTACGGTGGAAGCCAGTCGATTCATGGATTGGCTCAATGCCCGTTGTTGCGAACTCAATCATGACGGATCTATCCAATTGATGTATGGCATCGACGGTCGCCGCGATCTGACTGAAGAAGAACTGCCCCACCTGGATGGCCACCGCAGTTCCCGCCCCGTACGCATCGGCAATGGCGCCGCGTCCCAACTGCAAATGGATATGTATGGTGCACTGATGGACGCGGTTTATCTCTATAATAAACACGGCGCTTCCATTTCCTATGATCTTTGGGTAAACCTTTGTCGCCTCCTGGATTTTGTCTGCAACAATTGGCAGCAACCTGATGAAGGCATTTGGGAAGTCAGAGGAGGACGCCGTCATTTTGTCTATTCCAAAGTGATGTGCTGGGTTGCCTTAGACCGCGGCATTCGTTTAGCCGACAAACGGGGATTTCCAGGCAACAGGACTCGATGGATGGAGGAACGTGACCGGATCTACCGGGAAATTATGGAACGGGGCTGGAATGCCGACATTGGAGCTTTTGTCCAATCCTACGATAGCGAAGCGTTGGATGCGGCCAATCTGATTATGCCTCTCGTGTTCTTCGTGTCTCCCACCGATCCCCGCATGCTCTCAACCATTGACCGCACACTTGAGCAACTGGCATTAGGGAGCCTCGTGTACCGGTATGAAAACGGGAAGGCCGCATCGGATGGGCTGGACAGCGAAGAAGGCACCTTTAGCATGTGTACCTTTTGGTTAGTCGAAGCCCTGACAAAAGCGGGGCGATTGACGGAGGCACGACTGATCTTTGAAAAGATGTTAAGCTATGCCAATCATCTTCGTTTATATGCCGAGGAAGTCTCGCATTCGGGCGAACAGTTAGGAAATTTCCCTCAGGCTTTTACGCATTTTGCTCTCATTACGGCTGCCTGCAACCTTGATCTGGCTCTCAATACGAAACGTGCCGCCCACACGGTCGTGAGGCGTCATCGACCGTCATCATCGCCCTCACGTCAGTCCCATTGATGACTGAAGGGGCTACCAACCGTGATCACAGGAGGATCGCATATGGATATCGGCTTCATTGGACTTGGCAAAATGGGAATGAACATGGTCACTCGGTTGAGCCAGGGAGGACATCGGGTCGTTGCCTACGACCGATCGGCCGCCCTAATCACTGAGGCCGAGACAAAAGGGGCGACCGCATCTTCGTCATTGGAAGATCTAATCACCAAATTACCCAAACCCCGAGTCGTCTGGGTCATGGTCCCCTCAGGGCAACCCACCGAAGAAACCGTACAATATCTCGGAAAGATCTTGGAGGCTAACGATATCATCATCGATGGAGGCAATACGAGATTTCATGATGACGTTCGCCGTGCCGCCGACCTTCACCCCGGTGGGATCCATTATGTTGATGCCGGAACCAGCGGTGGTATTTGGGGGTTGCAAATCGGCTATTGCTTGATGGTCGGTGGAAAAAAGGAACCCGTCAAACGATTGGCTCCCATCCTCACAACCTTGGCTCCGGAAAATGGATGGGCCCATGTGGGGGACCATGGCGCTGGACATTACGTCAAGATGGTTCACAATGGCATTGAATATAGTATGATGCAGGGATATGCGGAAGGCTTCGAGCTCATGTCCAAGAGTGAATATAACTTGAATCTCGCCACAATCGCCGACCTCTGGATGCATGGCAGTGTGGTCAGGTCATGGCTACTTGAACTAGCCGCCGGGGCGCTTAAACAGGATCCGAAGTTGGAACAATTACAAGGCTACGTTCAGGATTCCGGCGAGGGACGGTGGATGATTATGGATGCCATTGAAAAGGACGTACCGGTTCCCACTCTTACAATGGCGTTATTCACGCGATTCCGCTCGCGGCAGAACACCTCCTTCGCGGAAAAAATGTTAGCAGCACTGCGGAAAGCATTTGGGGGACATAGCGTCCGACCATAGCCGGATTCTTGCGAGGTCAACATGTCACCGATTGAACCTTCTCCCAAAATCGAAACACCCGCCACGGCTACCCGAACCGCATCGACTCAAGCGTGTACGATTGTCATCTTCGGTGCCTCGGGCGATCTGACAAAACGCAAACTTCTGCCGGCCCTCTACAACCTTCTTCTGGACGGCTTGATACCGGACAATTTCGCCGTCCTGGGGTTAGG
>JBDSHB010000255.1:0-2669 GCA_039918695.1 Nitrospirales bacterium
TTACTTGTGATTGCAGCGGGAGTGTTGTTCGCTTTTGGGCAGTTTTTCTGGGGACTTGTCCTGGGCTGGATTATGACGTTCCTCGATACGGTGGACGGAAAATTAGCTCGAGTAACGGTGACCTCCACTAAATGGGGCAATATTTTTGATCATGGCATTGATTTAATCCATCCTCCTCTTTGGTATTTAGCTTGGGGGCTGGGTCTCACCGCGTTTTCCCCTTTTCTCTCTTGGTTAACTCTGGAAATCACCTTTGGAATCATTTTGCTCGGATATGTGTTGGGACGCATGGTTGAAGGAATTTTTCAATGGTGGTTGGGGGGATTTGTCATCTTTTGTTGGAGGCCGTTGGACTCCTATTTCAGGCTTGTCACGGCTCGGCGTAATCCTAGTCTCATCTTCTTAACCGCTAGTCTTCTTTTTATACGTCCCGATTTGGGTTTGGAGGCTGTGGCCATTTGGACGGTTGGCTCAACTCTGATTCTTCTGGCTAGACTCCTAATGGCGTGTTGGGGAAAAGCTCGGGTGGGTTCCCTCACTTCCTGGTTGGCTGAGATCGATCCCGTGAATCGAAATTCCCTGGCAGTGAGAATGTTTACCAATCCTCCGGTAACCATCAAATGATCTCTTCATGTAGAGATGACATATTTGTACATCTACCTGTCCTCCCCAATGTAAATGCTTCCTCTCCCAACTTTTCCGTCGCTTGAGGTCGGCCGCACTGGGTCTATGATGCATGTGGGGATCCTTCATAATTCCCTGAGTGGGCGTAATAGGCGGAAGCCAGCCCTTTTTCAAGAAATTTACATCAAATACCCCGAAGTGCAGCGGGCTGAGGTCAACACGCCTGCGGATATCCTCGAAGCTCTGAAGACGTTTGCCCATCGTCAGGTGAATTGTGTGGTCGTCAATGGAGGGGATGGGACCATTCAAGCCACCATGGGGGCTTTGTTTCATCATCGTCCTTTTGCCGTCATGCCTCGCTTGGCTGTGTTGCCCGCAGGGACGGCCAATCTGATAGCGGGAGATGTTGGTTTAGGGAAATTTGAGCCACATACGCTTGAACAGTTATTGGTCCAAGCCGAAGCTCTGACTCCGAGATTATCTTTTGAAACACGACCAGTTCTTCGTATTCGATTTCCAGAAAGCCGCGAACCGCTGCATGGGATGTTTTTCGGGGCCGGGGCTATTTATCATGGCACCCAACTCGGCCTTGAAACCAAACAGTCGATAGGCCGGTTAGGGGAATGGGGAGCAGGGCTGATTCTGCTGAAATTTTTATTGGCGCTGGCCGCTGGGTCCCGAAAAGGATTGAATCCAATCACGGTGCGTGTGGTAACTGGAGAATCCGTATCTCTCCAGCATGAGTATTTAGTCCTGCTGGTCACTACCTTGAATCGCTTATTTTTAGGGATGAAGCCGTTTTGGGGCAAGCAATCCTGGCCTTTACGCTACACGAGTCTTCGAGTGCCGTATCGCTATTTATGGCGTGCCTTGCCAACTTTGTTTCGTGGAAGGACTCATCTTTTAGCCACGACAGAACATGGCTATGTCAGTGAAAACCTCTCAGAGCTTCGTTTGGCGTTTAACAGCGGGTTTGTTTTGGATGGTGAGGTGTATGCGTCTTCCATGCCTGAAGAACCTTTAACCCTGGATTCTCCTGGCGAGCTGTCATTTGTGCGGTTAAAGGCTGAATAACTGTGATGGACGATTCCACAACAGTCCTCGAGGTCGTGAGCCAGCCGAGCGCTCGACCTATTCCTGTGTCCATTGAAGCAGCGGGAAATTTCCTGGCTAAAAAATACGGGAAGGCTGTCCAAGGAATCTTATTGTATGGCTCCTGCTTGCGGGCGGGAACGGATCAAGACGGATTAGTGGATTGTTATGTCATTGTGGATCAGTATGCTTCGGTCTACCAGTCTGTCTGGTTGGCCCTCCTCAATCGTTGGCTCCCACCGAATGTGTTCTATGGAGAAGTGAACCTGGAAGGGCGGATCGTTCGTATGAAGTATGCCGTGCTCTCGTTAGGGGATTTTGAGCGAAGTGTGACTTCAAAGTGGTTTCATTCATACTTTTGGGGGCGCTTTTCGCAGCCAACGGCCGTGATGGCCTGTCCCAGCCACACGATGAGTCAACGGATTATTTCAGGTTTGGGAAGAGCGGTCTTGACCTTTTTGGGGAATGTCGTTCCCCAAATGCCGCAACAATTTTCTGCCAAAGATGCATGGAATATTGGTTTGGCTCTCAGTTATAGCGCCGAATTACGTGCCGAATCAAAAGGGCGAATCGCAACATTGTGGGACAGTAACCACGCCTATTATGAACAAGTTGCCCATGCGACGTTTTTAGCACATTTTCCACAAATCAAGGTCATTCAGGGGAATGACCTAATCATGTATGAGATGGAATCTTCCAGGTGGGACCACACCAAGAATCGAATAGCCTGGATTGTTCGAAAAGTGCAGGGGAAGATTTTATCTATTTTGCGGCTTATGAAAGCTGCTTTTACGTTCCAGGGAGGGGCGGATTATCTCATCTGGAAAATCGAGCGGCATTCCGGGGTGAAAATTGAATTAACTCCAGCGCAACGGCGGCATCCCATCTGGGCTGGCCTCACGACATTCTGGCGCCTCTATCGCAAAGGGGCCTTCCGGTAGATGCCGGGTTTC
>JBDSHB010000256.1:0-2795 GCA_039918695.1 Nitrospirales bacterium
ACCACCACCCCCGCCGGGAGGTGCCCCTCCACCGAATCCTGGCACTACCGGAGCCGAGGTGGCTTGCGCAGGGGCATCGGGAACATTGCCATACCGCCGAAGGGGTGGAGAATTCCAAATCACCTTATTGCCGGGAGCAAGATTGGCAGCCTCAATGAAATGTTTCTTTGCTCCGACTTGATCGCCCATTTTGTCCATGGACAACCCTAGATTATAGTGAGCTTCCGCCAGATCGGCTTGTTGTTGAACGGCCAACTGAAATTGTTGTCGTGCCGCTTCCCACTGGCCTTTCTCAAAGAAACTCTTGCCTTCGGTCATGAACTGCAACACTTGGGCATCGACATTTGGGGGAGGGGCCAAGGCTGTCAACGGCACTGGTTTGTCAGACGCGCACCCTCCTGCCGCCATCATGATGAGATAGACCCCAATGCACATCTTCATCCTCCAATTCCTCATCGCTCCCTCCTTGTCACCTGTTGTTCATTTTGATACATAACTTCATCGACTCCCACAGCCACCGTGACCACTTCACCGAGACGAATAAAAAAGAGTTTACACCCTTTGACCACAGGACCCAAGCATTGGCTTGCCGCTCGCGCATAGGCAAGCGCTTGTTCCCGATAAGTCTCCGCTCGCTGCGCCACGGTGCGAGAGGATACTTGGTCCGTTTTATAATCGCCAACCCACACGTCTCCATTGATTTCATAGACCACATCCATCACTCCCTCCATCACGCAGGTCCGTGGCAAGGAAGGATCCTGTTGCCCAACAGGCCATGGCACCGCAAATGCAACCTCCCGACCCAGGATGTTTGACTGCTGTAATTCCCGATATACTGGTGAAGCGAGCAATTGATCAAAAAGCGCTTCCAGTTCTCTGATCACCTCATCCTTGTCTTCCCCCAACTCGCCCGGGAGCTGCCGTTCACAAAAAGCGACGAGAGCACTCCGAATCATCCCCGGCTCAATCTGAAAATCCCATCGTTGAAGTACCTGGTGCATTAAAGTTCCGAGACGCTGACTGGTTCCACGGGAAATCTGCCCTCTCTCTCCCCGCTCCTGGACCGATCTCGCCTGATGCAGCATAGAGGGATTGAGGTAGGCCTCCGCCTGATTGGTCTGCTGCCATCTCAATTCACGCGTATCCCACTGTGTTGTCGAGATCACCACCTCACTTCTACCTTCAGTACCAGAATGTGCCTGTGGAGGCTTCAAATATTGCAATACTGCGGGCGTCACGACGGTGTGAGGAATGGAAACCCCTCCCACATGCGCCACCCTCAGTTCTGAATCGCCAAACTCTCCTTCGGCAATCTCCTGAATAAGACTCAAAAGGCTATCCCCACCCCGCTTCGCAAGGATGCCACCTGATAAGATTAATCGCTCTCGGGCTCTGGTCATCCCAACATACAGCACGCGTCGCTGTTCAGCGGCTTCTCGAATCCGTTGCTTTTCCCAAAGGGGAATCTGGCCCGTATTCCACACAGGCGGCAACGTACAGCCATACAAGCCGCTAATCCAGTCATATGAAATATGTGCCCCACGATCCAGGCCGGTCGCCTTTTGATGTAACCCGGGCAACATCACCACAGGGAATTCGAGTCCTTTGGCCTTATGAATCGTTAAGACACGGACTGCGTCTAACGTCTCTTCGGCCAAAGGGGCCTCAGGTTCTGGGGGATGGGTCATGAGGGCCTCGACCAGTCGTTCCACCCAGGCAGAAAATGATAAGTAAGGCATGGCCGCCTGTTCACTCATGAGGTCACGAAGCTTCCAGATATTCACCACCGCCTGTTCACCATGGCTCGAGGCCGCGGCTAATTCCACGAGAGGAAGTTGTAGAAACAGGTGATCAAGCAATTCCGGAATAGGGAGTCGATTTGCCTGGGCATGAAGCCAGGCCAGCCGTTGAAAAAGGCGCTGAATGACTGACTGTTGTGAACCCGCCCATTCATTCAGTCTATGAGCCTGCCGGATATCCAAAGGTCCAAGTTTCATCACATCCATAATCTCTTGATCGGTCAGTCCTCCTAACGAAGAACGGAGAATACCCACAAGAGCCAGGGCATCGGTGGGATCATCCAGGACGCGAAGCACATTCACCACATCAATCACTTCCTGACGCCGGTAAAAATGCCGCTCACCATCGGCCATGCAAGGAATATTGTGGCGCTGTAGCGCTTCAAGATACATCTGCGCATTGGTAAATTTCCTTAACAACACCGCGATATGCACTGGACGCAAGGAGGTTCTCACTCCCTTTTCCATAATCCACTGTCTTCCCGGCACCAATTGTTCTTCAATCCATCCGGCCAGCCATTCGGCTTCCACCCGTGTGGCCCGATCAGCATCCCATTCGTCTTCCTCTTGAGGGTTGGCCATCACACAGATCTCCATTCCCGTCGAGCCGGAACCGGCCTCCCGCATCCGTCCAACCGCCAGGGGGACGTTGGGGGGTTGCACATTGGCTTGGGGAATGAACAACCGGTCAAACACGGCATTGACGGCTTCAAGAATAGACCCGTCACTACGAAAATTGGTCAGAAGCGTACACACGATCCCTCCATCATGCGTCACTTTCTCCACGACCTGATCGAAGGCCTCGATATCAGCTCGCCGAAAGGCATAGATCGATTGTTTGGGATCGCCCACAATAAAGAGCTTTCCCGGCATAAGTTGGATTTCCCGCCAAAACACCGCGCACGCATTGGGACGTTCACCTAAATAGAGCAAAATTTCATATTGAACTGGATCCGTGTCCTGAAACTCATCGACCATAATGGCTGCATAGGTCCC